>NZ_JBHWFF010000006.1:263443-274523 GCF_042733785.1 Streptomyces sp. NPDC059695
GAGTATTTTTGGACGCCCGGGGCTTGCTGTCTGCCCCGACGCCCTGGGGTCTGGCCGGGCCCCCGCGGGCGGGGGCCGCCCCCCCCCCCCCCAACGCCTGGGCCCGCTGACCCGCGCCACCCGGGTGATCGCCATGACCGACGACGGAGGCGTACAGCCCGGAGATCAGCCGCGGGGCGCGTCCTCGGCGGCCCGACGGCGCCCTCCCGCGGAGGCGACCAGTGCGTCCGCGACCACCGCCGCGTCCGCGTCCGCGACGTCCGCCGGGTACTCCGGCAGCAGGTCGTCCCACACCGGGAGCCATGAACCGTACAGCTGGGCCTGACCCGCGGGCCTGGCGAAGAACCATATGTGCAGGTGCGCCGCGCCGTCCCCGATCCGGTAGACGTGCGCGCGCGAGACGTGCGGCAGGGCCTGCACGTGGCGGACGATGTGAGCGGTGAGCACGCCCAGCTCGGCCGCGAGCTCGTCGGGCAGGTCGGCCATGTCGTGGTGGTCGAGCGGGTGCAGCATGAGCACCAGCGGCACCCCGACGCCCGTGATCCGGGTGAGCCGCCAGTTGTCGTTGAACCAGATCCCCTCGTCGCGCTCGCGGCAGGAGCCGCAGTCCGAGGGGTCCTCCCCGTGCCGAGGAGGCTCGGGGAGGACGGGCGGCCGCAGAGGGGAGACGCGCAGTCCGTCCTCCTCGAACGGGCTGATGTCCCAGCCGGTCATCCGCGCAAGCGGAAGCCGACGCTCGGCGTCCGAGGCGGCGAGGGCGTGATCGTAGAACTCGTCAGGTCGCAAGGCCATGATCCGAAGAGTAGTTCGACCCCGAACCCGACGTGCCGGAGACCCGGCGAAGTGCCGTGCCCACGGGCCGAGTTCGTCGGCTAGGACGCGGCGGACCGCTGCGGGGAGCGGAGCACGAGCAGGGTGATCTCGCTGGGCGCGAAGACGCGGAAGGGCGGGCCCCAGAAGCCGGTGCCGCGACTGGTGTACAGGAGGGTGCGCGTGCCGTGGCGGCTCAGCCCGGCGACGGCCGGCTGGTCGAGGCGGACCAGATAGTGGAAGGGCCAGATCTGGCCACCGTGCGTGTGACCCGAGAGCTGGAGGTCGATGCCGTGGGCCGCCGCCCGGTCGATGAACTTGGGCTGATGGGCGAGGAGGAGGACGGGCAGGTCCGGGTCGGCGCCCTGGAGCGCCCCGTCCAGGTGGGCGCGGTGTCCGGCCAGGCCCGAGGACTCGGCGGTGACGTCGTCGACGCCCGCGACGACGAGGGTGTCGCCGCCGCGTTCGAGCAGCAGGTGGCGGTTGCGCAGCGGCTCCCAGCCCAGCTCGTCCATCAGGTCGACCCAGCCCTGGGCCTCGCTGTAGTACTCGTGGTTGCCGGTGACGTAGACACGCGCACGCGTCGCCTTCACCGTGCCCAGCGGGGCGGCCTGGGCACGACGGCGGTCGGCCGTGCCGTCCGCGATGTCCCCGGTGTGGCAGACCACATCGGCTTCCAGCGTGTTCACCGTCTCGCAGACCCGTGCCGACCAGCGGGCGCGGTCGAGCGGGCCGTAGTGGGTGTCGGTGATCAGGGCGACCCGGGTGCCGTCCAGCCCGGCCCCCAGGCGGGGGAGCTCCACGTCGAGCCGGCGCACGCGCGGCACGCGGCGGGCCTCGGCGTACCCCCATCCGAGCAGCACGGCGGTCACGCCGAGGATCGCCCAGGTGACGATGCGCGCCCGGTCCTGTCCGTCACCGACGCCGGCCACCGCGAGGGCGAGCCGCAGCAGGACGCCGAGCAGCACTGACCAGGTGAACAGGACCCAGACGCCGCCCAGGAGCGTGTCACCGATGATCGCGGCCCGGTCCCGCTGCCGGCGACCGTGGCCGCGGACCATCGCGAGCGGCATCCCGACCAGGCCGAGGGCGAACAGCGCGGTGCCGCCGAGGGCGACGGGAAGCGGCCAGTGCTGACCGGTGTGCAGGAGGACCCAGCACGGCACGGACCACAGAAGGAGGGGCGCGATCAGGGGGATGTACCGCATCAGCCGCTGCAGCGGGCTCCCCGCCGACGCCCCTGGTGCCTCCTCGGCGGCGGATCGGGTGTTGCTGGTCTCGGTCATGCGTCCCTCCTGAGGTTCGGTCCGGCGGATCGTGCGCGGAGCGGAGCCGGGCGGAGACAGCGCCACGGTCGCAGCACCGGCCGTCCGCCCGCGCCCGGAACACGATCGCCCCGCACACTGCGTCTCCTCGGACCTCTTGTGCCAGAGTGCCACGGCACTTTCATTGTCCGCCGTCGAGGCGGAGGCCCGTCCACCGGGCTCCGAGGGGTGATCCCTGCGCGCTTCGCGGCCGTACATCCGCCCCAGGCCGGTCAGCGATCCCGCATCCTGGTCCACCACCAGCCGAATGCCGCCGGCTCGATGTGGTTCGGCTCGGGCAAGGTGCGACGCGCCGGCTCTTCGTCGATACGTGAGATCAGCCGGCCCAGATCCCGTCGGGCCCCTGGAGGAAGGTGTCGCATCGCCCGTTCCAGATCATCCCGGGCATCGATCACCCCGTCCGTCGGACCAAGCCGGCCGGCCCACCCGGCGCACCGCCCGAGGCGGGACGTCGCACCGGTCGAAGCCCCGGGACATGAGGCACGTCCCGGCCCCGTTCCCTCCCACACACCAGGGCGCCGCTGCGCCCGAGGCTCACCCGCGTCCCCATCACCCACCCCAGTGCCGCACGAAGGGCAGATCCCCCGTCCGTACCCGCTCGCGCGGTCCCGCCGCCCGCAGCACCACGTCCAGTACGCGTGCCGGGTCGGCGGCGTACGCGTGGGAGAACCACGCCATGTTGGCTTCGACCACGGCCCACCGGTGGCCCGGACGGTACGGGTCGAGCAGCTGACCGACGTCCACGACGACGGCGCTCGGCAGCGTGGCACCGGCCTCGGCGATCAGCCGGTCGACGAACGAGGCGATCTCCCCGGCGACTGCCTCGTGCCGGTCGAGCGGGCGGGGGTCCAGCCGGCCGAACACCGCGTACCGGGTGCCCGTGGCGATCCGCCCGTCCAGCAGGAACAGCCGGTACTCCGCGGCGAACGTCACCACGTCGGAGAGCAGCACCGGCGTCGCCGGGTCCAGATCGGCGGGCAGTCGGGAGCCGTCGGCGTAGACGTCCGCCGGGAAGGACTTGTCCCGCGGCGGCTTGACGAACGTCGGCACCGCGACCGCCCACGCGTCCGCGAGGGTCGCCGCACGGACCTCCCGCCCGGTGAACGCCTCGGGCAGCCGGGCGAGCCAGTCGTCCGCCGGTTCGAGCAAGGCGAACCCGAGCCGTCCGGCCAGCGCCGCACCCGCGACCGGACCGCCGTACCAGTGGGCCGGTCCCACGGCCGTACCCGTCTCCTCCGCGGCCAGGACCTTCATCCCCCGCGCCGCCGCCTCCTCGGCCAGCAGTTCCATCGTCGACGTCCGCCGACCGGGCATGACCAGCACCGAACCCTCCCTCACGCGCACCGAAGCCGTCACGCCAGACCGGCCCCGGTCACACCCCAGTTTCCGAACCGTGCCGGTCAGCGGGCGGCACCCTCGCCCGCCAGGCCGCCGAGGGCGAGCGCGCGGGCCACGGCCGCCGGATCGGGGTCGTCGCCGTCCGGGTCCCGCACGCACGCCAGCAGCGCCTCCACGTCCCGGACCAGACCGCCCTCCGCCTGCGCGAGGAAGGCGTCGGCGTCGGGCCCGTCGTCCGTCGGCGCCAGGCGTTCGGCCAGCAGCTCCACCGCCTCCGCACGGTCGGCCAGCGCGCCCATCCCGCAGTCCAGACCGTCGTCGTCGAGGGTGTCCGGGTAGGGCGCACGGGCCCAGACGCCGTTCTCGTACCAGTAGACGCAGCCGAGCTCGTACCCGGACAACCGGTCGCGCAGTTCGTCCCACGGCAGCCACCCCGGGCCGCCCGCGAGCATGTCGACCGGCGGCTCGTGCCATTTCACGGCGCTCGACTCGTCCTCGCCGTACAGCACGTAACGGCCTTCGCCCATACGGGACATCACCCACCAGGTGCAGCCGCCGTCGTCCCAGTGGAGCCCGTCGCCGTCGATCCACCGGCCGGTGCGGTGCGCTCCGGGCCGGCTCTCGTCCGCGGTGGTCGCCCCGACCGCGGCCAGCAGGGCCCAGCGGGCCCACAGCCTCTCGGCGGGCGGAAGGTCCTGCGGCAGTCCTGGGCGGTTGATCGTCATGGGATCACGGTACGGGCCCGGTCACCCACCCCCGTACGGGGGGAAGGGCCCGGTCTCCCACGCCCCTACGCGGAATGGCCCGGTCACCCACCCCCCTACGCCGGAAGGGCCGGGGCACCCGCAAGCGGATGCCCCGGCCCTTCCCCCGAAGTCCGTCAGCGGCGGACCTGGTAGGCCCGCGTCACCGTCTGGTCGACGGAGTTGCCGTCGGCGTCGGTGGCGGTGACCCGCAGCGAGACGAAGCCGGCCGCCGAAGGGTTGTCGACGGTGCCGTTCCCCCGGCTGTCCAGACGGACCTTCCGCCAGGTGACGCCGTCGTCGTACGACGCCCAGAGCCCGACCT
This sequence comes from Streptomyces sp. NPDC059695, assembly GCF_042733785.1. NCBI lineage: Bacteria > Bacillati > Actinomycetota > Actinomycetes > Kitasatosporales > Streptomycetaceae > Streptomyces > Streptomyces sp. NPDC059695. The sequence goes on from NZ_JBHWFF010000006.1 coordinate 267,985, forward strand.
CGGTGACCGCCGGACCGGCGAGACCCCTGGGATGCCGGACGGCGAGGCCGACGGTCGTGCGGGACCTGGTCCGGGCGCTGTTGGCCAGGTCGGTGCCCAGCCGGTAGTCGACCGACAGGACGGGCAGCAGCGTCCGGCCCTCGCCCTGCGCGGAGTGGAAGCGCCAGTCGGTGCGCACCTTCGTGGACGTGTTCCAGCCCGCCTCGTCCCGCTGGACGTCGGTGACCACACGGTATTCGGCGCGCTCCGGGACCATCGGGAAGGCGACGGTCGTGGCGGGCGCCGTGCCGAGCAGCACGCCGTCCCGGTAGACCGTGGCCAGCTCCTTGTCGGTGCCGTTGCGCGTGACGGCCCACTGCCCGGAGCCGCTGTCGAGCAGCCCCGCGGCGGCGATCGCTCCCACTCCGCCCACGCGGGCGGCCGCGTAGTCCAGATCGCTCGGCAGCGCGGTGCGCACCACGGCCTTGTTCCAGTCCCGGCGCACCTGCTGACCGGGTGTGAACGTCGTGGCGGACGTCAGCTGCCAGGTGCCGCCGGCCGACCACACGGGACCAATCTTCATGGCCTCGTACGTCCGCAGGCCCGGGGTGACGTACTCGGTCAGGGTGCGCTGGAGCGTCATCCGCCCGAAGGAGAAGTTCGCCACCGCCTGCATCGGCGAGTGCATCAGGCGGCTGTATCCGGCCTCGGCCCCGGCGACGGTGCCGTGGAAGCGGCTGTCGACCGTGGCCAGTTCACCGGTCCGGACGCGGTAGCGCTGGTCGGCGGGGATGCCTCCGGCCCGGTACTTGAGCAGTTCGTACGCGTACGGGCTGACGGCCGTGCCGGTGAAGGTGATCCTGGCGCCCGACCGGGCCAGCAGGCGCTCGCCCTCGGCTCCGGAGACCGTCATCGCGGGGATGCGGGTCTCCTTCGGGCTCCAGTTGCCCGCCAGCCACGAGCCGGGGGTGTCGTTGTAGACGAGCACGGCCAGCGCTCCGGCTTCCGCGGCCGCGTCCACCTGTGCGTACGTGGTGGTCCCGGGGTCCCGCTTCACCAGCGCCAGCTTGCCCCGGACGTCCTCTCCGGGCCCGGCCACCCGGAGGGTGCGGCTGCCGTCGAACCGGGCGGAGCCGGTCCAGCCCTGGAAGTAGGAGACGTCCAGCGCGCGGCCGCCGTGTCCCGCGAGGCGGGCCGAGAGCGCGGGCGCGCTCAGCGACCAGCCGACGCGCGATTCGAACAGCGTGGGGTCGGTGGTGGCCGACGGCACGGAGTAGACGGCCGTCTCACCGCCGAGCCAGACCTCGCGGTTGTGGACCAGGAGCCGTGAGGAGGGGCTGGAGGCGATGCCGACGCGGAGGCGGTTCGTCTCCGACGGGCGGGGCGTGGCCATGGTGACCCGGCCGGCCCTGGAGCCGTCGAACGTGAAGGTCCGGTCCGAGTCGATCAGCGTGCCCGGCTGCGCCGCGTACGTGTACTCGTGGAGCATGCTCCAGTCGGGGCTGTAGTGGTAGATCTCCGCGATGAAGGAGTGCTCCCCGCGCGGCACGCGCAGCACGACGGTCCCGTCCTCGCCGACCGGGTACGTCTCCGGGATCACTCCCTTGTCGAGGGTCGTGTCGGTGACCGCGGCGATGCCGCCGGTCGGCCTGCCGTCGCGGTCGAGGACCTTCAGGGTGACGTCGAAGCGCTGGACGTCCCGGCCGAAGCCGACCGCGGTGACCGCTGTGGTCCCGTCGGCGGCACGCGCGGTGACGTGCGCGCCGTGCGAACCGGTCGCTATGCCGCGGGGGTCCAGGGTGACGGCGGCCTCGGCGGTGCCGTGCGCCGGGACCGTCACGGAGTCGGCGCCCAGGGCGAGCGTTCCGTCCGGGAGCGTCTCGCCCGCCTCGCCCAGGGAGAGCGCCAGCGTGACGGGGGCGTCGCCGTCGTTGACGTACGCGATCCTCTTCTCGACGGTGGCCGTGTCGTCCCAGCCCAGCAGGCCGAAGTCGACCGTGCCGTCGGCCGTCACCGGCTGGCGCACGGCGCGCGCCACGTCGACCCGGCCCGCTCCCTGGGCGTACACGGAGGTGTCGGCGGTGGTCCTCGCGGTGCTGATGAGCCCGTTCTTCAGCCGGGCGGGCGACCAGTCGGGGTGGCGCTGGGCGAGGATCGCGGCCGCGCCCGCCACGTGCGGCGTCGCCATCGACGTGCCGCTCGCGGTCGTGTACAGGCCGCCGACCGGCGTGCCCATCGTGGTGCCCGCCGCACGGGCCGCGACGATGCGGACGCCGGGTGCGGTGATCTCCGGCTTGAGGGCGCCGTCGCCGCGCGGGCCCCGGCTGGAGAAGTCCGCGACGACGTCGGAGGAGTCCACGGCGCCGACCGTCAGCGCGGCGGCGGCCGCGCCGGGCGAGCCGACGGTCCTCGCACCGGGGCCGCTGTTGCCCGCCGCGATGGTGAACAGGACGCCCGTCCTGGCGGTGAGTTCGTTGACCGCGAGCGACATGGGGTCGGTGCCGTCGGCGCCCTCCTGGCCGCCCAGGCTCATGGAGACGACCTTCGCGCCGGAGTGCGCGGCCCAGTCCATTCCCTCGATGATGCCGGACTCCGAGCCGGAGCCGCCGTCGTCGAGGACCTTGCCCACGACCAGCTTGGCCCCGGGAGCCACGCCCCGGTACCTGCCCTCGGACCCGGCACCGCTGCCGGCGATCGTGGAGGCGACGTGGGTACCGTGGCCGTGGCCGTCGCGGACGGTCTCGCCGGGGACGAAGCTGCGGCTCTCGACGATGCGGTCGGCGAGGTCGGGGTGGGTGGTGTCGATGCCGGTGTCGAGCACCGCGACCTTGACCCCTGTGCCGTCGTATCCGGCGGCCCACGCCTCTGGCGCGCCGATCTGGGGAACGCTCTTCTCCAGGAGCGCGTCGACCTTGCCGTCCAGCCACAGGCGCTGAACACCGGCCGACAGACGGGCCTTCGGGGTTCCGGCGCGGGCGCTGTCGTCGTCGACGGCCTCCCAGAAGGTGTCGCCCTTCGCCTTGTCGGCGGTGACGGCGGCGCCGCGTACGCCGGGGAGCTTGCGGGAGAGCCGGGCCCCGCCGGGCGCGGCGGTGCCGGCGGAGTCGTAGCGCACGATCAGCGGGGTCGTCGAGCGGTGGGCGTCGTCGAAACCCTGGGCGACGAGCTGCGTGACGTTGAACAGGCGCTTGTCGACCCGTCCGTTGTGGATCAGTGCCTCGGCGTCCCGGGGGATCACGTACACGTCGGTGCCGACGGTGTACGTCCGCAGTCCGGCGGCGCTGCCCCGGTAGGGGGTGACATCGACAGCGAGGGTCTTGCCCGCCCGGGTGGCCACCGTCACCTTGTCGCCGGTCACCAGGGTGACGGTCGCGGTCCGGACAGCGTCCCGGGGCGCGGCGGTCACCGCGTCCTGCCCGGTCGCGGGGAGGGGGATCGCGCCGTACGCCGAGCCGCCGGCGGCCATGGTGGCTGCCAGGGCGAAGCCGAGCAGTGCGGTACTCCGTCTGCTGCGCATGCTGGGGGCACTCCTTCCGCCGGCGGAGGGGGATCCGTGTCCGGCGGAACCAAGACTCAACAGGAACGATCACCTTCGCTACGGGCTGCCGCTGACGAAGAAGCGACATGTCCACTCGCCGCCACTCTGCGCGCACCCCGGGCCTGCGAGGGCGTCCCTGTGGTAATGCGAACTCTCGTTTCCGGCGGTCCTGTTGTGGTTTGATCGCTTCGGGAACGGGGGTGATCATTTCCGACAGGGGTGGGGGAAGAGCGCGTGGGAGAAGGACACATGCTGGCGGCGGCCGGGGTCGACGCCGCGGAGGAGCGGGTGTACCGCTTCCTCGTCGGGGTCCGGGAGGCCGACGCCGCAGGAATCGCGGCGCAGTTGGGGCTCGATGTGACACGGGTCCGCCGGCTGCTGTCGTCGCTCCACGACAAGGGCCTGGTCGGACGGAGCGCCGAACCCCCGGAGGGCGGTCCCGAGCGGTACGTGCCGATGGCCCCCGACGCCGCGCTCCGTCCGCTGCTGCTCCGTGGCCACGAAGCGCTCGAATGGGCACGGCGGGGCGTGGAACAGCTCGCCGAGGAGTACCGCGCCGGCGGACGGCGGCACGACGCCGGGCAGCTCGTCGAGGTGATCACCGGGGCCAGCGTGATCCGGCAGCGGCTGCGGCAGATGGCCTACGGGGCCGGCGAGATGCGCTGGCTCTGCAAGGCCCGTCCGGTCGCCCTGGCGGCGGCGGAGAACGACGAGGAGTGGGAGCTCCTCGCGCGAGGAGTGCGGTACAAGACGATCTACGAGCGTGAACTCCTCGAAGGCCCCGGGATGGTTGACAACGTTGCCCGGAGCATCCGTGCGGGCGAGCAGGCGCGGGCCGTCGGAACGCTGCCCGTGCGGCTGGTCGTCGCGGACAGCGCGATGGCCATCTGTCCTCTGGTGTACGAGAGCGCCGAAGGCGTCGACGCCTCGGACCGGGCGGCCGGCGCGGCCGACCGGGCGGGCGAACCGACGGCCGCCGTGGTCCACAGCAGCAGTCTGCTCGACGCGCTGATCGCCCTCTTCGAGAGCCAGTGGGCGGCGGCGACGCCGCTGCACGTGACCGATTCCGGTGAACTGGCCGACCTCGACGGCAGCCCACGGCCGGCGGTGCACCTCGCCGACGACGAAAGGTATCTGCTCTCCCTGATCGTCGCGGGGGTCGCGGACAAGGCCATCGCCTCCCAGCTGTGGGTGAGCCAGCGCACGGTGCAACGCCGGATCCAGGCCCTGATGCGGCGCGCCGGGGCCCTGACGAGGACCCAGCTGGTGTGGCAGGTGGCCCAGCGGGGATGGCTGGGGTAGGGGCGCGGCGGGAACGTCGGCACTGCGGCGGGACGCGTGGACTCGTCGTTCGACGGGCGTTCACCCGGCGACCGGGCCGAAGCCGATCGCCGTTCGGAACCGGCCGGGACGCTCGTCTCGCTCAGCCACCCCCCTCCACTCCACCCGGGACGGACACCTTGCTCGAAGTACGCGCTCGCCAGGGGCGTCGGCGCCTCGCCCGCCTCCGCCGCGCCACCCTCCGCCTGGTCGTGGCCGGCTCCGCCACGGCCGCCGCACTCGTGCTCGTACCCGCGGCCCAGGCGGCCCCGGCGGACGACATCCGCATCAACGAGGTGGTGACGACCGGCAGCGTCAACGACTCGATCGAACTGTTCAACAAGGGCACGGCCGCCGTCGACATCTCCGGCTGGGTCCTCAAGGACGACAACAACAGCTCGAAGTTCACCGTGCCGTCCGGGACGACCCTCGGCGCGGGGACCGCCCGGGCCTTCGACGTCTCCGCGTCGTTCGGTCTCGGTTCCGGGGACAAGGCCCGCCTCTACCTGCCCGGCGGCAGCACGCTGGTCGACAGCTTCACCTGGACCAGTCACTCCGCTCCGTCCTGGTCGCGGTGCCCCGACGGCACCGGCGCCTTCGGCCAGTCGGCCCTGACGCTCGGCGCGCCCAACTCCTGCGGCGGGGGCGGTACGGGTCCTCAGGCCTGGCCCGGCGGCAGCTCGGTGGCCACGGCCGACGGCTCCAACGTGTTCGGCTCGGACCTGAGCGGCCTGTACGAGGAGGGCTCCGTGATGTGGGGCGCCCAGAACTCCGGCAAGCTGTGGCGGCTGGTCCGCGACGGCTCCGGCGGCTGGAAGCCGGACACCGCGAACGGATGGACCTCCGGCAAGACCCTCCGGTTCCCCGGCGGCACCGGCACCCCCGACAGCGAGGGCGTGACCCTGACGGCCGCGGGTGCGGCGGGCGGCGCCTACGTGGCGAGCGAGCGCAACGGCGACGCCTCCGGCACCAGCCGCCTGTCCGTCCTCCGCTACGACGTCACCACGGGCAGCGGCACCACCCTGACCGCCACGAAGGAGTGGAACCTGACCGCCGGCCTGCCGTCGGTCGGCTCCAACGCCGGCTTCGAGGCGATCACCTGGATCCCGGACGCCACCCTCACCGCCGCGGGCTTCAAGGACGAGTCGACCGCCGCGGCCTACGACCCGAACCGCTTCGGCGCACACGGCGGCGGCGTGTTCTTCGTCGGTGTGGAGGGCACCGGTTCGGTCCACGGCTACGTACTCGAGGACGGCGGCACCGCGACCCGGGTCGCCACGATCAGCAGCGGCATGTCCGGTGTCATGGAGCTCCAGTGGGAGCCCCAGGCCGCGCGCCTGTGGCTGGTCTGCGACGACACCTGCTCCGGCCAGCACCGGACGCTGAAGATCGGCGCCAACGGCACCTTCGCCCCGGCCGCCGTCTACAACCGCCCGGCCGGCATGGCCAACCTGAACAACGAGGGCTTCACGCTCGCGGCCGCCGACGAGTGCGTGGGCGGCACCAAGCCCGCCTACTGGGCGGACGACAGCAACACCGGCGGCCACGCGATCCGCAGGGGCACCGTCACCTGCTGACAGCACCGACACGACATCGAGGGGGGGGGGGGCGGCGGGGGGGGCGGGGGGGCGGCGGGGGGGGCGGGCGCGCGGCCCGGCGCCGGCGGGGGCGCGGGCGGCGGCGCGCGCGCGCGGGGGGGCGG
>NZ_JBHWFF010000006.1:274533-309630 GCF_042733785.1 Streptomyces sp. NPDC059695
CACCCCCCGCCTCGCCCCACCCCTACACCCCGCCCGCTGCCGGTGCGAAGTCGCGGGCGGGGCCCCCCGCCGCGCCGGCCGGGCGCGCCCCCCCCGCCCCTCGGTCTGCTCCGACCGGCGGCAGGGTGGGCTCGGGTCTCCGGCAGGGGGAGACCGGTGACGACCGCGCTGATCGTCGGACCTGTCCTCGCCGACCGGCTCGGCCTGCGCTGACCAGCACACCCGAGCCGACCGGTCGGATGGTCTTCCGGAGAGCCCGCACGCGGGCCACGCGAGGGGTGGGCGAATGCTCTGGTGCGGTGACGCGGCCGCGCGTCTCGGGCGCGTCGGTGGGACCGGAAGGTTCCCGCGCAAAGGATGGTGGCGGCCGCGGCATCGGCCTCGGCCAGACGACGACCGCCCTAGCGAAAGGGACGTGCTGTGAGCAGAAGACACAGGCGGCACCGGGGTTTCGGCGCCGCGGGAGTGGCGGTGGCCCTCATCTGGGGCTGTGCCACCGCTGGGCACGCCCTGCCCTCCGACGCGCCACCCGACGGCTTCGAGCGGGCCGCGGAGCGCGCGGCGGCGGAGTTCGGCGTACCGAAGGAAGTGCTTCTCGGCGTCAGCTACGAGTCCTCGTGGTGGGAGGCCAACGACGGCCGTCCCAGCACGAAGGGCGGCTACGGCCCGATGCACCTGACGGACACGACGTCCGGGGGGACGTACGCCCACCGCCCGGGCGAAGGGCCGGTGGACGCCACGGGCACCGACGACCCGTCCGAGCACACGTTGCAGGCCGCCGCCGCGATGATCGGCGTCGCGCCCCGGACCCTTCAGCGGGACGAACTGCAGAACCTCCGGGGCGGCGCGGCACTGCTCGCCTCGTATCAGCGGCGGGTCACCCGCGAGATCCCGATCGACCCGGGCGGCTGGTACGGGGCTGTGGCGCACTACAGCCAGGCCGCCGACACCGCCACGGCCGAGAGGTTCGCCGACGGGGTGTTCGAGGCGATCCGCACCGGCAGGCAGAGGGTGCGCAAGGACGGCCAGACGGTGTCCTTGCCGAAGTCCCCGTCCGTCCGCCCGACGAGGTCGCAGCTCGCGTCCCTGGGACTGCGGGCATCGGCCGCGGCGGCGACGGAGTGCCCCGGCGAGCTGCGCTGCCGGTTCGCTCCCGCCGCCGCCTCGAACTACCAGGTGTCCTCCCGGAACTCGAACGGGATGCGCGTCGACTTCATCGTCATCCATGACCTCGAAGGGTCCTACGACGGGGGAGTCAGCTGGTTCCAGGACCCCGTCAGCGGGGTTTCGGCGCACTACGTGATGAAGGCCGACGGCAGTGAGGCGACGCAGATGGTCGCCACCAAGGACATCGCCTTCCACGCCGGAAACTACTGGGTCAACCTGCACGGCATCGGTATCGAGATGGAGGGGTACGCCGCGCAGGGGCCGACGTGGTTCACTCCGGCGCAGTACAAGGCGACCGCCGCGCTGGTGCGCTACCTGGCACGGCGCTTCGACGTCCCACTGGACCGCAAGCACATCATCGGGCACGACAACGTCCTCCCGCCGAGGCCGTCCCGGGCGCCGGACGCGCACTGGGACCCGGGGCCCTACTGGGACTGGGAGAAGTTCATGGCGCTTCTCGGCGCCGACCAGCCCCGGGAGCGCAGGGGAGGGGCAGGACGGGCCGGCGGGAACATCGGCATCGGGCAGGCGGTCGAGATCGCCCCGGCGTACGGCAAGAACCCGCAGAAGGTGACGGTGTGCGACTCGACGTGCCGGACCCGGACACAGCCCGCGAACCTCCTCTACGTCCACACGGAGCCCCGTGACGACGCCCCGCTGGTCTCCGACCTCGCCCTCCGTCCGGACGGTTCGGCGGGAACCGACCACATCGACGACTGGGGATCCACCGTGGTGTGGGGCCAGGAGTTCGTGGTCGCGGACGTCCGAGGGGACTGGACGGCCATCTGGTTCGGCGGGAGGAAGGGATGGATCCACAACCCGGCCGGCGTGAACACCCGCCCCGTCCCGGACGCGCGGATTCTCCGTCCGGCGGGCGGAGTGAAGTCGGTCTCCCTCTCCACCACGGCGTACCCTCGCGCCGACGAGTACCCCCAGGGACTGCCCGCGTCGGAACAGACGCGCTTCAGCATGTACACGTTCCCCCCGGGCCAGGCCTACGTGGCCGCCCGCACACCCGTGGCCGCCGACGACTTCTTCCCCGCCACACCCACGCGCCGGGAAGCCGTCGTCACCGGTGACCAGAAGTACGAGGTGATCCAGTACAACCGGCGCCTGGCCACGGTGAACACCGCGGAGACGAGCCGGTAGCGGCGGAGCCGATCCGCCGGGGCCGGCGGAAAGAGCAGGGCACACGAAACCTAACCTCATACAGCATTTGCCTATAGGTCATAGGCAAAACTATGCTGGCCATAGGCTGACTGGGAGTAGGTGAGGGTGATGGTGCGGGCAGGACTGAATCCGGAGCGCCTGACGCTCGCAGGTGCGGACCTCGCGGACGAGGCCGGGTTCGAGCAGGTGACCCTGTCCGCGCTCGCCCGGCGCTTCGACGTGAAGCCCGCCAGCCTGTACGCGCACGTGAAGAGCTCCCACGAGCTCAAGACCCGGATCGCGCTGTTCGCGCTGGAGGAACTCGCCGACCGGGTCGCCGACGCGGTGGCCGGGCGGGCGGGCAAAGACGCCCTGACGGCCTTCGCGAACGCGTACCGCGACTACGCCCGCGCTCACCCCGGCCGTTACGAGGCGGCCAGGTACCGGCTCGACCCGCAGACCGCCCTGGCCAGTGCCGGCGTCCGGCACGCACAGATGACACGGGCGATCCTGCGCGGCTACGACCTGCCGGAGCCGGACCAGACGCACGCGGTCCGCATGCTGGGCAGCGTCTTCCACGGGTATGCCGCCCTGGAGGCGGCCGGCGCCTTCGACCACACGGACATCGGCACGCAGCAGTCCTGGGCCTGGACCCTGGACCGCCTCGACACCGCGCTGCGGAGCCGACCCACCTCCTGACCAGGTCGCGTCACCCGGAACGCCACACGCCCCGCCCAGGCGGCCAAACCCCCTACGCACAAGAGGCTCGACGTCATGAGCACAAGCCAGAAGCTGATCACCACCCCCGTCACCGCGGACTTCCTGCGCGGCCACCTCGACGTGGAAGAGACGGCCCACGGCCTGCTTCCGCACCGGCTGCCCGCCCGGGCGCGCCGCCAGATCCCCGACGACCGCCTGGCCGTCGCCGAGGCCCAGCCCTCCGGCGTCCGGGTCGCCTTCCGTACCAGCGCCACCACCATCGAGCTGGACACCCTGCCCACCAAGCGCGTCTACGCGGGCTTCCCGCCCCCACCGGACGGTGTCTACGACCTCCTGGTCGACGGTCGGCTCGCCGCCCAGGCCACCGTGACCGGCGGGAACCTGCGCACCGTCACCGACCTGCAGACCCAGGCGTCACAGCTCACCCCGGGCCCCGTCGGAACCGCCCGCTTCACCTCGCTCCCGCCGGGCGGGAAGGACATCGAGATCTGGCTCCCGCACGCGGAGATCACCGAGGTCATCGCCCTGCGCACGGACGCCCCCGTGACCCCCGCGCCCCGGACCGGGCGCCGGGTGTGGCTGCACCACGGCAGCTCCATCAGCCACGGATCCAACGCGGTCTTCCCCAGCACCATCTGGCCCGCCCTGGCCGCCTCCGCCGGCGACGTGGAGCTGATCAACCTCGGATTCGGCGGCAGCGCACTGGCCGACCCGTTCACCGCCCGCGCGGTGCGCGACACCCCCGCGGACCTGATCAGCGTCAAGCTCGGCATCAACATCGTCAACACCGACGCCATGCGCCTGCGCGCCTTCGCCCCCGCCGTCCACGGCTTCCTGGACACCATCCGCGACGGGCACCCCACGACACCCCTGCTCCTGATCTCCCCGATCCTGTGCCCGACCCACGAGAACACCCCCGGCCCCCTCATGCCGGACCTCACCGACGGGACCCTGAAGTTCAAGGCCACCGGAGATCCGGCCGAGACGGCCGCCGGACAGCTGACGCTCACGATCATCCGCGACGTCATGGCCGGCATCGTGGCACAGCGGTCCGCCGAGGACCCCCACCTCCACTACCTCGACGGACTGGACCTGTTCGGCGAGAGCGACCAGAAGCAGTTCCCCCTGCCGGACGCGATCCACCCCGGCCCCGAAGGCCACCGACGGATCGGCGAGAACTTCGCCGACCTGGCCTTCGCGAAGGGCGGCCCCTTCGCCGCGACGACAGGCTGACCGGACCTCCCGGGACCGTTCCGGTCATGCGGGAGAGGCAGCCTGGAGGAGGTACCGCGGCAGGTAGGGGGACTCCACGCGGACGGCCCAGCCCCGGCGGCGGGCGTGGCAGGCCAGGGCCAGCACGTCGAGGTTGACGGAGACTTCGGGGCCGTCGGCGCGGTCGGCGACCTGGTAGTAGGCGCGATGGGCTTCGAGCGCGTCGGCCAGAGCGAGGTTGAAGCTCTCCTCGTCGCCCTCCACCAGCTGCGACAGCAGCACCGCCGGCGGCATCGCGAAACCCCAGTCCTTGGCCCTCTCGGCCTCCTCCAGCGCCCGTTGCGCGGCCGCCTCGGGCTCGGCGCCCGACAGGTAGGCGTGGAGCCCCTCGCGGTACGCGGTGGACGCGGAACCGTCCGGGCCGGCGAAGGCGGGGCCGGTCAGGACCAGAGGCGCGAGGTCCTCACGCACACCGGTGATCAGCGCGAAGGCGACGGCCATCTGCCAGAACCCGGCACCGGCTTCCCTGCCCCGCTTGGCCGGGTAGCGCAGCGTGCGCCCGCCGACGGACACCTCGACCTCGGTGTCCGGCTCCGCCAGCGCGACGCGGAACAGGGCCGCGCCCGTCTGAGAGCCCAGCCGAAGAGTGGCGAACTGGGCGGCCGCGAGATCGCCGGGGTTCCCCGCCCGCCACTGGAACAGACGCCTCTGGTCCTCCAGCACACCGGCCAGACGCCAGACGGCGAGGGGCTTGCCGTCGACGGGAGTGAACGCTTCGTGGAGGTGTTCCTCGTACATGGCCTCGATCCGCTGGATCCCCTCCCCCTCCCGCCCGCAGGCGGGCCGTTCCACGACGAGCGGGCCCGTGGCGAGCGCGGCGACAGCGTCCGGCCGCCGGCTCCGGCCGAACCCCGCGACCCGCGGTCCCCGCGTCTCGAAGCCGGTGACCAGCGCGTGCGGGAGGTAGTCCGTGTCGACGGCGGGTGCCCAGCCCAGCGTCCGGTACGCGAGCGCGGCGAGCGCGAGGGGGACCAGGGGAAGGAGCGTGCTCGGTGTGGCCGTCGGGCCGTGCTGGGCGGCATGCCTGGTCAGGAGGTCGGCGAGTGCGGCATCGAAGGCCTCCCGGTCCTCCGCCGCCAGTGCGCGCAGCGTGCACAGCGCAAGGCTGTCGGGACGGTCCAGAAGGGGATCGCCGGTCTGTTCGGCGCGGGCACGGATCCGGTCCAGAGCGGCGTCGAGGGCAGCCAGCCTGGCCCGCGCGCTCGGCGGGTACTCCCCGTCGCCGGCGTCGTCCAGGACCACGGCCGTCAACCCCGTGGCGAGCTCGCCACCAGGCGTTCCCTGCGCCCGCTCGGCGAACTTCCGCCGGGCGAAGGTGAATTCCTCACCGTGCCACTTCACCCTGTCCCGGAGCACCGACAGACACAGGGCGTCGATCCACTCGCCGGGTGTGACCGCTTCTTCGGGGGCGTCGTCACCCGGGTCGTAGCTCATGCCGAAGTTGACGTACTCCAGGAAGACGTTGAAGGCGCAGTGGGGGTGGTAGGCGGCATAGGCGACGGCGCCGACCGCGGCCTCGGAGGCGTCCTTGAGAACCGCCTTGGCCTCCGGGCTGTCGAGGCCGGGTGTTTCGACGGAGAGAGCGCCGAGGTAGTCGAGGAACTCGTCCGCGATCGACTGCCATTCGTACGTGGCCATGCGGCCGGCTCTCGACATGGAGTGCACCTGACGCCCGATGCGGTTCGTGAAGTCCTCGCGCGCTGCCGAGACGGCGGCTTCGCCCACCTGGTGACGCTCTATTCGCACTGCTCTGCTCCCTGATCGAATTCCTGCGACAGCCTAGGCGCGGACTCTGACACGCGGGTGATGTGAGCCCGGCCCCAAGCCCTACGGCGTCGCCTCGGCGAGCCCAGCGCGGCGCGCAGGCGGACGGGCCCCGCGTCCTGGCGTTCACCGGCCCCAAGACGGGTCTGCGGTTCCCGGGGCCGCGAGCCGGTTGGTCAGGGTGCGTCGAACACCGGCCGCTGCCGCGCCTCTGGGCCGAGGCGCGCACGCGCTCCCTCACCCAGCCCGGCGGAGCCCGGGCCGGGTTCGCCCGCGCGACGGTCGAGGACTGGCTCGCCCTTCTGGCCGGCTCCCCGCGGCCGTCGAGCACCACCTCACCCTGCCGCGCGCCGGACGGCGAGCGCGGCTGACGGCCCGTCCGCGTGCTGACCGAGCGGGATGCCCGTCAGTCGTCGTAGAAGAACAGCTCAAGATCCTCCATGGACCCCGGCCCGGTCAGGAAGCCCTCCGCCTGGGCGATCTCCTTCTCCGGTGGTGTCCGACGCTCGCGAAGAAGCTGCGCCATCCACTGCTCGCCCTGCTCACCGATCGCGTAGATGCCGGACAGCAGTTCGGCCATACCCGCCGGGTGCTTCGGACCGCGCCCTGCGACCGGCCGGAGTTCCCACCCCCCTGCTCGCGCGGCAAGCCGGAGCACTCCGGCCCAGTTGGCGATCCGCCCGATGCGTACGTGCCACGAGTCCTCGGTGAACGGGGCCAGTCGGCCGCCGTGCAGGGCATTCGTCGCGGCCATGATGTCCGCCACCACCTGCCGCTCCACGGCGTCACGAACCCAGCGGCCTTCCTGCGCTTCCTCGATGGCGGCCGACCACCATTCCCACGCGCCGTTCAGCCGGGCCGTGAAGGTATCCATCCCGAAAGAATCCCACGCGTGTGGCCGTCCACCGTCAAGCGGAGGCCGATCAGGCCCATGCGTTGAAGAGTGCTCCACCGACCGTGCTGATGCCGTAGTCGCGGATGTGACGCCATTCGGTCTTCGACAGCACCGACGTGTCGACGGCCGAGAGGGGCGTGGCGAGCTGTTCGTCGGTGAGGACCGTGAGGCCCGCCTCAGCGAACGTGGACGCCCATGGGGGAGGCGGAAGGAACTCCCGGTCGTACCAGGTCCGGCGTTCCTCGGCGAAGGCGATCCAGGGGTGATGCGCGTGATGGAGAACGACACTCTCGCCCGCACGGCCGATCACCGAAGCCGTGTGGAAGGTCCGGGGGTACTCCGGGCCCTCGATCTCGCCGACCTCGCCCCCTGCGGCTCGCGCAGCGGCATGCAGCGCGGTACGGAAGACCCGCAGGTCGCTGACGGGGAGCGGGCCGTCCGCAGGCACGAAGAAGCCTGTCGCACCCCTCACCAGCGCGAAGCCCGCGCCCGCCTCATCGATCATGGGGACCATTCTGCCCGGCGCGAGACCGGGGGAGCGGTGCGGGTGGCGCAAGGCCGTCCGGGAGGTCCGGACCCTCCGGCGTACGGACGTCCCCGCTGCCGAGCGCGACGCGGGCCCGGACCCGCATCGGCTCTTCGCCGCGCCGGGAGAGCACGGCCAGCTCGTCGACCCGGGCCGTCATGGGGCCGAGGAGAGCCTCCACCTGGCGGGCCAGGAGGCGGGGTCCGGGGAACGGCCGAGGGACAGGTGCGGGGTGAAGCCGCGACACTCCGATCCGCACAGCGGGACCCGTCTCGGCCAGAGCCGCGGCGACCAGCGGCAGGGCACGGGCGAACTCGGCCTCGGGGACGAAGCCGAAGAGCACGTTGACGTGCGGCGGCCAGCGGTGGACCTGCCGGTCGTGTGCGCGGCGAAGGTGCTGGATCGGCGGCCGCAGCCTCCGCGGCGGAAGCCACGCGACAGCGCTGCGGTTCGTCGGCGGGACGACCAGGACGTCGCCCGGTTCCGGTGCCGGCACGGGACCGTCCTGCCCGAGGAGGGTCTCACCCAGCCTGTCGACGCCCGAGGCGCGGTCCCAGACCACCTGGCCGTCCGCCTCGAAGAACACCACCCGGTGCCAGGGGATCTCCCCGCCCGGCACGAAGTCGCCCAGCAGGACCCGCTTCGGCGGGGCCCCACGCTCCGCGATCCCCCTCACGAACCGCTCGGGATCGAACCGCGGGTCCCAGAGCACACGGTGGTAGACCTCGTCGCTGGTGTGCACGTCAGCACCTGCCCTCGCCCACCAGAGTGCCGCGCACCCGGTCGCCCCCGCAAACCCACCCCTCACAGGCTCGCACCACGGGATCAGGGAGCCGGTACGGGTCCCCCGGGACGGAACCTCTCGACCCCGACGATGTGCCTCACCTTGACCGGGCGAACAATCACGGCGACCCGCTGTTCGCCCGGCATGATCCATTCGTACCGGTCGCCGCCCAGGTACTTGCGGGCCAGCAGGTCCATCCGGTCGTGCGCCTCCTGCCCCTCGACGAACCGGGCCACCACACCACTGATCTGCACCCGGTCGAAGGGGTCGGCGGCGTCCGCGTGCGAGAGATAGACACGGGGATCGTTCCGGAGGTTCTCCTCCTTCACGCGGCCCACCGACGTGTTGAACATCAGCTCCCCGTCACCCTCCAGATCCACCCACATCGGGCTCACCTGCGGTGCGCCGTCGGCGGACACGGTCCCGACGTACCAGATGTTGGGGGCGAGGAGTCGTGCGCGGACGGCTGCGTCGAAAGATGCGCTCATGGCGCGAGACTACCCACCGCGACCGACCGAAAGCCCGAATCCTCCTCCGCCGCCACCCTGGCCCCCGCCCCCCCCGGAAGCCTCCGCCCCGCACTCCCCCCCCGGACCCCCCCGGTCCCCCCGGCCCCGTCCCTCCGCTCAGGTCGCCCCGATGTCCTCCGCCGCGCGGACCGACGACGGGACGTGCGCCCGCAGGGGCTCCGCCGGATAGAACTGGCGGGCCCAGTGCCGGAACGGTCCGATCGGACCGTCGCCCCGGGCCAGCCGCGGCGGGGACTGGTAGCGCTTGGTCGCCCAGACCGGGAAGTCCTGGGCCACGAACTCGCAGTTCCCGCGGAACATCAGCCCGGACAGCAGCCGCACCGCCGAGCGGCTCACCCAGCGGGCCGCCGGCTCCGGCAGCGCGCCCGGCTCGGCCACATCGAGCCAACTCGCCTGGCGGAGCTGGAAAACGCTGGGTCTGATCATCGTGGCCGCGTACATCGCGCAGGTGCGCACCCCGAACCTCGGGAGGGCGGTGCACACGTGGACGCGGCTGATGCCGCAGCCCTCGAGCGTCACCTCCAGAGGGCTCTCGCCCAGCAGCGGCACGCGCTCGCGGGAGCGGACCGAAACCCGGAAGCTCCGTCCCTCGAACACGGCGGGCTCGGCGACCTCGGACTCACCCCAGCCGTGCAGGGGCGTGAAGTGCCCGAGATCCACCGCGTTCTCGACGACGTCCTGGCTGTGGCCCGCCATCTCCCAGGTGGCGAGGCGGGGGGCCCGTGCGCCGAGGGTGTGCCAGTCCGGGAGCTCCCAGTCCGGTGCCCGCCCGTCGTGGTGCCGCCACACGAACACGGCGTCGTTGACCTCGCGGACCGGCAGCTGGGTCAGGCCGGACGACGGCGGCGGTGGCGTCCCGTACCCCGTACGCACACAGGCGCCGTCGGGGCCGAAGGCGAAGCGGTGGAAGGGGCAGATCAGGTCGTCCCCCTCCACCGAGCCGAGTCCGAGATGGGCCCCCAGATGCGGGCAGTACGGGCGGACCGCCCGGACCCCGCCGTCGCGGAGCCGGTAGAGCACCACGTCCTCGCCCTGGAGCGGCCGCGTCAGCACCGTGCCCGGTACCAGCTCGGAGGAGAACGCCACCGCGAACCATCCGTCGGGGTACGGCAGGCTCGGTGCGTGGGCGTCCGCCGGGCTCGGTCCCTCGGTGAGGGGCCGGGTGTACCTGCGGCTCACAGCTCGACCAGCACCTTGCCGAAGGACCCGGCCCGGTCGGTGTACAGGCTCCGGTAGGCGGCGGGGATGCTGTCGAAGCCCCGGTGCACGGTCTGCTGGTACCGGACCTCCCCGCCCCGGACCAGCGGGGCGAGGTCCGCGTGCAGGGCCGCCCAGTTCTCGTCGGTGAACCATTCCAGGGCGAAGATCCCGCGGATCGTGGTGCGGGGGAACATGATGTACGGCAGCAGGCGCGGGCCGGACCACTCGCCGCCGACCTGGCTCGCCCACTGCCAGCAGACGGCGACCTGGCTGTCCACGTTGAGCATCGGGAACGCGGTGTCGGTGATCACCCCGCCGAGGTTGTCGAAGTACTTGTCGATCCCGCCGGGGGCCGCCTTGGCGAGGTCCTCGCGCAGCTGCGCGGAGTCCCCGCCGTGCTGGAAGGAGACCACCGCGTCGAAGCCGAGCGCGGTCAGCCGGGCGGCCTTCTCCGGCGAACCGGTGGTGCCGACCACCCGCGCGCCGGAGCGCTTGGCCAACTGGCCGACCAGAGTGCCGATCGCGCCGGACGCGCCGCTGATCAGCAGCGTGTCGCCGGGCCGCACGGTCATGAACTTGTTGAGCGTGCCCCAGGCGGTCATGCCCGCACCGCCCAGGATGCCGAGCGCGGTGCTCAGCGGCAGCGCCTCGTCGTAGTGGGCGGGGTCCAGGCGCCGGTAGGCGGGGAAGACCATCGGGAAGGTCCCGGTCTGCCACAGAGCGGACGCGCCGGTGCTGACCAGGTGGGTGCGCCAGCCGCCGAAGCCCTGGACGAGATCGCCGACGCCGAACCTGGCGCGGGGCCCTGCGGCCAGTACCTCCATGATCGAGTCGGCGCCCATGTGGTCGCCGACGGGAGTGTCCAGGGCGATGCCCTGGAGGTACGGGTCGACGGAGACGTAGCGGGTGCGCAGGAGCATCTCGTCCTCGGCCAGCGCGGTGTCGAGGTCCTCCACCACCTTCACGTACATCCGGTCCACGTCCGGGACGCCGTCGCCGTGCTCGCTGACGATCCACTTCTCGGTCTTCAAGGGGTTGCTCCTGCCGGGTCGATGATCTGGACGGGGAGGGGGGCGCTGTGGTCGACGGAGGCGGTGAAGGGCCGGCCGTCGTCACGGCAGACGAACTGCATGACGTGCCGTCCCGACGCGGCGGCCCTGATGAGGCCGCCGGTGGTGGCCCAGACTCCGGAGAGGTAGAAGTCGGCGAGCCCGGGAAGGCCGGGCCCGTGCCGCTTGACCTCCTGCTCCACGGTCTCGCCGCTCGTCACGAACGGCTGCCAGCCGAGCACCGTGCCGTCGTAGTTGCCGGTGTAGCGGACCTGCGTGAGCGGGGTCGAGACGTCCCGGACCGCGATCGCGTCCCGCAGCCCCGGGTGGCGCTGGTCGAGGAAGTCGGTGATCGCGTCGCGCACCTGCCGCTTGGCCCGCTGGTACGCGCGTCCGCGGCCGACCGGCAGGGTGTGCAGCTCCTCGCCGCGCCGCAGCCGCGTGGCCTGCTCGGGTCCGGTGCTCAGCTCACGCCAGGGCGCGATGTCGCAGAAGTACGTGGCGTACACGACGGAGGTGCCCGGGGGCGACAGCTCCGGGTAGTGACGGCTGCGGAACTGGACGTTGATGCTGGGGTGGCGGATCCCGGTGAGCCGGGCCGCGAGGTCGTCGTCCAGCAGGTGCGTGGTGCAGGGCTCGCCCTCGGGGAACGGACGGCGCAGACCGAGGAAGACGGTGAGGTAGCCGGGGAACACCATGCCCGGTTCGGCGATGGTGCTGGTGTACAGCTCCCGGTAGGCGTCGGTGAGGTAGCGGCCCTTCAGCAGGTCGAGCAGGGTGGTGCGGCCGTCGCAGGCGGAGACCACGATGTCGGCCCTGAGCTCCGTCCCGTCACTGAGCCGGACGCCGGCCGCCCGGTCCTCCTCGACCAGGATCTCCACCACCTTGGCGTTGTACGCGACCTCGCCGCCGAGTCCGAGGTAGCGCCGCTCGACCGAGCGCGCCAGGCCGAGCGAGCCGCCCTCGGGCACCCCCGCCGACTGGCCGGCGTGCGCGGCGAGCTGGAAGTAGAACGGCAGCACCGGGAAGTTGGGGTGCTTCTCGTACAGGATGAAGTTGAACGCCTCGCGCAGCAGCGGGTCCTGGAACCGCTGGGAGTAGTCCCGCATCAGCACGGTGAGGGAGCGCCGGATCACGTTGAAGTACGGGACGAAGGAGGCGAGCATCCGCCAGCGCTCCATCCGGCCCATCAGCCCGACCGGGGTGAGGAAGGGATAGCGGGCCAGGGCCCGGCGGAACGTGCGCAGCCCGGCGCAGAAGTCCCGGATCGGCCGGGCGTCGGCGGGCGAGAGGGCGAGCAGATGGGCTTCCAGGCGGTCCGGGTCGGAGTAGAAGTGGACCGCGCGGCCGTCCCGCCCGCGCACGGTGTTGAAGACGTCGAAGTTGCGCATCCGCTTGCCCTGGAGGGCTCCGAGCTCCAGCCAGATCTGGTGCATCTCGTTGCCGGGGCCGCTCCCGAGCAGCCAGCTGACGCAGCAGTCCAGGGTGAAGTCGCCCCGGTCCCAGGCGGTGCAGGAACCGCCGGGGATCTCGTGCATCTCCAGCACCCTGCTGCGGTAGCCGTTCATCTGGGCGTAGCAGCCGGTGGACAGGCCGCCGAGACCCCCGCCCACGATCAGCATGGTCCTTCTCGTCATTCGGCCACCGTCGCCTTCCGGGCGGTACGTCGCGGTTCGAGTTGCGGCAGCCGGCCGAGCTTCCCGGGATGCCAGGGTCCGGTTCCCTCGCTGGGCCAGGCCCGGAACTCCTGGCCGAGCTCCGCGCACAGGTACTGGACGGCGTACCGGCCGCTGGTGGCGGCCCGGATCAGGCCCCCCATCCCGGTCCACTGCCCGGCCATGGAGAAACCGCTCAGGCCCGGCAGCCGCATCCGGTCCCGGTTCACCAGCGCGGTCGACACGTCATCGGCCTCGGAGAACGCCTTCCAGGCCAGGATGCTCCCGTAGGTGTTGCCGGTGTAGCGCTCGGTGGTGGCCGGGGTGGCCACGTCGACCAGCTCGATCCGCTCGTCGATGCCCGGATGCCGCTCGGCCAGGAACCGGCGCACGAAGTCGACGACCTGCTGCTTCCGTGCCCGGTACGCCCGGCGGTCGGCGGCGCGCAGCTCCTGCCAGGACCGGTGGTCGGTGAAGTACGTGCAGTGCAGCACCGACTTCCCCTCCGGCGCGAAGCCGGGGCCGTAGCCCGAACGCTGCTGGACCACCAGGCTGTTCTGCAGACAGCCCGGCAGCGCGGCCCCCCGCTCGGCGCCGAGCAGGTACGTGGTGCTGTGCGGTTCGCCGGCGGGCAGCGGGCCGTTCAGACCGACGAACGCGGAGACCACCGCCGGGTACAGGTTGTCCGGGCTGTCCAGCAGCTCCTTGTAGAGGCGGTCGGTGCGCGGACCGGTCCACCGTCCGTCCAGCAGCCGGTCCAGGACCGTCGGGCCGTCGCAGGCCGCGATCACGTGGTCGGCGTAGTGCTCCTGCCCGTTGCGGAGCAGGACGCCGACGGCCCGCCCGTCCTCGACGAGGACGCGCTCCACCCGTGAGCGGTACCCGACCTGCCCGCCGAGGCCCAGGTACCGTTCCTCGACCGAGCGGGCCAGCCCGAGCGAACCGCCCTCCGGGAAACCGGCGTTGCCGTTGGACGCGCAGGACATGGTGAACAGGTAGGGGAGCAGCGGGAAGCCGGTCAGCTCCTGGAGGAACATGTTCGGGAAGGCACGGCGCAGCAGCGGGTCCTGGAAGCGGTCCGCGAAGCGTCGCATCGGAGTGGCCGCGGTCCGCCAGTACAGACGGAACGCGGGCAGGATGCCGAGGAGCGTCCTGGCCTTCTCCGCCGCGGACTTCAGCGGCGGCGGCTTCAGCTCCCAGCGCGGGTCGAGGGCGGCGAAGCGCCGCAGGTCCCGGCAGAACGCCCGGATCAGCCGGGCGTCGGCGGGCGACACCTCCATCAGATGGCGCTGGAGGCGGTCGGGGTCGTTGTAGAAGGTGACCGATCGGCCCTGCTCGTCCACCACCCGGTTGAACTGGTCGAACACCGTGATCCGCTTGCCGTCCAGCGCACCGAGCTCGCGCCAGACGTCGTTCGCCCCCGTGCCGGCGGCGGTGCCGATCAGCCAGTCGATGCAGTAGTCGAACAGGTAGCCCTGCCGGGCCCAGGCGGTACAGCAGCCGCCGGGCAGCACGTGCTTCTCGAAGACGCGGCTCTCCAGCCCGCTCATCTGCGCGTAGCAGCCGGCGGCCAGGCCCGACATGCCCGCCCCGATGATGATGACGCGCGGCCGTCCGCCGGCGGGCCGGGCGCCCCACGGGGGGCCGGTGTCACGCGCCGTCATGCGGGACACCTCCCGCCAGCAGCGTGCGGGCCAGCTCGGCGTTGCGGTCCAGGAACGCCCCGTCGAGCATCTCGGCGTGCCGCCCGTGCCCCTGGTGCAGCGTGCACCCCGCGGCGGACGCGCCGTGCCAGCTGCCGGGCTCGCCCGCGGCGAAGTGGCGCACCTTGTCCTGGTCCGAGACCACCACGATCGGGGCGCGCAGCACGCCCACGGACGGATGGGAACCGCAGTGCGCGAGGTACTCCCGGGCCTGCTCGACGGTCTCCCGGGCCACGATCTCGGACCCGGTGTGCCGGTTCAGATGGCCGGCGAGCTCCTGCTCGAACTCCGCCAGATGCTCCTCGCCGAGGGTGACCGCCTCCGTGATCCGGTACGAGTCCATGATGACCACCGTGCTCACCACGCGTCCCCGCCGCTCCAGCTCCTCGGCGATCTCGAAGGCCAGGTTCCCGCCGAGCGAGTAGCCGAACAGCGTGTACGGCCCGTCCGGATGCAGCTCCGCGGCCAGATCCGCGTAGCGGGCGGCCTTGTCCGGCCCGGAGAGGTAGTTGAACGCGACGAAGCGGTACTCGGGGAGCCGGGCCGCCAGCTGCCGGTAGACCAGCCCGTGGCCACCGGCCGGCGGCAGGCAGAAGACCGTCCTGCCCGGGTCCGCGCCGGGGTTGAACCACAGGTACGGTTCGGCGCCGGGGAGCCGTCCGGTGACGACGTCCTCCAGGCTGCGCGCCATGCCGTGCAGGGTGCTGGTCCGGAACAGCCGGCCGACCGGGACGGCGGCGTTGAACTCGGTCCGCAGATGGTGGATCAGCTCGATCAGCTTGATCGAGCTGCCGCCCGCCTCGAAGAAGTCGTCCCGCAGCCCGGGCCGGTCGAGTCCGAGCAGGGCCTGCCAGTGCGCGGCCATCCGCTGCTCGTAAAGCGTCACCGGCGGTTCGTGCGGGTCCGGCCCCGCCCCGGCCCGCGGTTCCGGCAGCGCGCCCAGGTCGACCTTGCCGTTCGCGGTGAGCGGCAGGGCGGGCAGCGCGGTGAAGTGCGCCGGGATCAGGTACGTGGGCAGCTGCTCCGCGAGGTGACGGCGCAGCTCCCGGGCGTCGAGCCCGGCCCCCTCGGCGGGCACGCAGTAGGCGCACAGCTGGTTCTCGCCGGTCGCGTCCCGCCGCACGGTGACGCACACCTCGGCGAGCTCGGGCCGGTCGGCGAGCCGGGCCTCGATCTCACCGGTCTCGATCCGGTGGCCGCGGACCTTGACCTGGCCGTCGGCCCGGCCGAGGAGGTGCAGCACCCCCTCGGCGTCCCAGTGGCCGAGGTCGCCCGTCCGGTACAGCCGTACCGGTGCGCGGTCCGGAGCGAGGGTGACGAACCGTTCGGCCGTCCGCTCCGGATCCCCGAGGTACCCGGTGGCGACCCCGGCACCGCCGATCCACAGCTCGCCCGCCACGCCCGGGGGCACGGGCTCGCCGTGCCGGTCGAGGACGTACAGCGCGCTGTTGGGCAGCGGCCGGCCGACCGGCACCATCCGGCCCGGCTCCAGATGGCCGACCGGGCCCTCGAAGCAGGCGCTGTCGATGGTGCCCTCGGTGAGGCCGTACGAGTTCACCACGCGCGCGGCCGGACCGCACAGGGCGACGAGCCGCTGGTGCTCGCCCGCCTTCCACGCGTCCGAGCCGACGATCAGCAGCCTCATGAAGTCCAGGCCCAGCCCCTCCCGCTCGCAGTACGCCAGCAGGCCGCGCGCCACGGACGGGACGAACTCGCCGCAGTCGACGCCCTCGGACCGCATCGTCCGGTACAGCCGCGCGGTGTCGCACAGCAGCTCCCGGTCGACCATGACCAGCGTGCCGCCGGAACACAGGGCCCGGACCACGTCTCCGGTGAAGACGTCGAAGGAGACGCCCGCCATCTGCAGGTGGACCCGGGCCTCGGTGTCCAGCCGGTACTCCGCCTGCCAGGCCACGAACACCGAGGCGAGATTGCGGTGGCTGACCTGGACCGCCTTGGGACGGCCGGTGGAACCGGAGGTGTGGATCACGTACGCGGCCTGGTCGAGGTCCACGACGGGCTCCGGCCCGGAGTCGTGCCCGGGCCGGTCCAGCTCGTCGAGGGTCACCGGCCTGCCGGGCAGCCCGGACGCCTCCTCCCGGTGCCGGTCGGTGAGAACGAGCCGGGCACCGGCGTTGGCCACCAGCTCGGCCAGCCGCTCGGCCGGGTGGTCCGGGTCCAGCGGCAGGTACGCGCCGCCGGCCCGCAGCACCGCGAGCAGGGCGATCACCAGCTCCGGGGACTTGTCCATGCACAGCGCCACCACGGAGCCGTCCCCGACACCGATCTCGCGCAGCGAGGCCGCCACGCGCCTTGAGCGGTGCTCCAGCTCCCGGTAGCCGAGCCGCCGCCCGCCGGGGACGGACACGGCGACCGCCTCCGGGTACTGGGCGGCGATCTTCCCGATCAGCTCGTGCACCGGGACGTCGTGGTCGATCCTCCGGTCGACACCGGCGAACTCCGTGAGGATCCGCTCCCGCTCCCCGGCCCCCAGCATCGGCAGCCGGCCGGCCGGCTGCCCGGCGGGTGCGCGGGTGAGCCCGTCGAGGAGGTTGCGGTAGTGCCCGGCCATCCGCCGGACCGTCTCCGCGTCGAAGAGGTCGGTGTTGTACTTGAGCACGCAGTGGAAGCGGCCGTCCGCACGGTCCTCGTAGGCGGACAGCGTGACGTCGAACTGCCCCTCCTCCTCGGGGAGCTCGATGTACTCCAGCTCGTACCCGATCCGCTCCGTGGCGACCTTGTGGGTGAGCAGGATGAACATCGCCTGGAACACCGCCGAGCGGCTCGGATCGTGCTGCAGGCCCAGCTGCTCGACCAGCAGCACGAACGGGTACTCCTGGTGGTCCAGCCCGCCGAGGACGGTGTCCCGCACCCGTGCCAGCAGCTCGGACACGGTCGGATCGCCGCCGAGGCCGACATGGAGCGGCAGCGGATTGACGAAGTAGCCGTAGACGGAGGCGAACTCCTCCTCGGTGCGGCCGGTCACGGGGCTGCCGACCACGATCTCGTCCTGGCCCGACCACCGGTGCAGCAGCAGGTAGTACGCGGCCAGCAGCACCGTGTACACGGTGACGCCGTGCTCCCGGGACAGCGCGTGCACCCGGGCGCTGAGCTCCTCGTCCAACAGGAAGAACTCGGACGCGCCGTTGTCCGTCTGCACCGGCGGGCGCGGCCGGTCGGTGGGCAGGTCGAGCGCGGGCACCTCGTCCGGCAGATGGCCGCGCCAGTAGTCCAGCATCCGCCGCGCCTCGGGCCCGGCCAGGAAGCGGTTCTGCCGGTTGAGGAAGTCGAGGTAGCGGGCCGCCACCGGGGGGAGTTCCACGGGCCGGCCCGTCCGCAGACCGTGGTAGACCTCGAACAGCTCCTCGATGAAGGTGAAGGTGGAGATCGCGTCCGAGACGATGTGGTGGACGGCCTTCATGACGACCCAGCGGTCCGGCGCACGCCGGAACAGCCGCAGCCGGACCAGCGGATCGAGCTCCAGGTCGTACGGCTTGCGGTACTCCCCGACCAGCAGCGCGCGGATCTCCTCCCAGGACCGGCCCTCGACGTCGAACAGACCGACGTCGGCACGGACCTCGCTCCGGATGCGCTGGACCGGGCGGCCGGCCTCGGTGGTGATGCCGGCCCGCAGGCTCGGATGCCGCCCGATCAGGGTACGGAACGCCTCGAACAGCAGCTCCGGGTCCAGCTCGGCCCGGACCTCCACCGCTCCGCCGATGTTGTAGGCGAAGCCGTCCGGATTGAGCTGCCGGAGGAACCACAGGGCCTGCTGGTTGTGGGTGAGCGGGTGGCAGTGCGCGTCGGTGAACAGCTCCACCTCCGTCTCCTCGGCCGGTGCGTCGGCCGACACCAGCTCCGTCAGCCCCTCGTACAGCCGGTCGGTCAGCTCACCGACCGGGCCGTTGCTGAGGAGGGCCACCACCGGCAGCGCGACGCCGAGCTCGGCGTGGACCCGGGCCCGCAGCTCCATCGCCAGCAGGGAGTCGAGTCCGAGCGAGCCGAGACGACTGTCCGCGTCGATCAGGCCCGGCTCCACCCGGAGCACCCCCGCGGCCAGCGCGGCGAAGTGCCCGGACACCAGCCGCGCGCGAGCCGCCCCGTCGGAACGGCGGAAGGTGTCGAGCAGGCTTCCGCCCTGTCCGGCGGGGGCGGTTCGCGCGGCGGCGGCCGCGAGGCCGGAGACCAGCCGCGGCGGCCGGGGATACCAGGAGAGGAACACCGGCCAGTCCACCACGGTGGCGACGAGCAGCTGGGGCAGGTCCTGCCCGATCACCCGCTCCAGAACCGCCATCCCGGTCTCCGGGGCGAGCGAGCTCATCCCCCGGGCGTCACGGTAGTGGGCCACGAGACCGAGCTCTTCGATCATGCCGGTGGCCCAGGGCCCCCAGTCCAGACTGAGCGCGGGCAGGCCCCGCGCGCGACGGTGGTGGGCGAGCGCGTCGAGGAAGGCGTTGCCCGCGGCGTAGTTGACCTGCCCGGCCGTGGTCAGCAGCGAGGCGACCGAGGCGAACAGCACGAAGTGCTCCACCGGCTCCTCGCGCAGCAGCCGGTGCAGGAGGTACCCGCCGTACACCTTCGGCCCGTAGCCGGCGTCGAACGCGGCACGGTCCAGCGACGGCAGCAGGACGTCCCGTACCTGCCCGGCGAGATGGAACACGCCCCGGACCGGTGGCAGTCCGCCGTCCCTCCGTTCGGCCAGCCAGCGCTCCATCGCCTCCCCGTCGGTCACGTCGACCGCCGCGACGAGCACCTCGGCCCCCAGGGCTTCGAGCTCGCGCAGGAACGCGACCCGCTGCCCGGCGGAGCTCAGTGGATCGAGCCCGTCCCACGCACCCCGGTCGGGCAGGGCGGTACGGCCGAGCAGGACCAGGCGCCGGGCTCCCCGCCGGATCAGAGTGCGGCAGAGCAGCCGGCCGAGCGCCCCGAACGCTCCCGTGACCAGGTAGCAGCCGTCCGGGCGCAGCCGCAGCGGCAGCGGACGGGTGAGCGCGGCGGGCGGGCGCAGCCGGCCGACGTGGCGGCCGCCGCCCCGCAGCGCGATCTCGTCCTCGCCGTCGTCGGCCGCCAGCTCGCGCAGCAGGGCCTCGGCCTCCGCGGCCGAACCCGTGGTCACGGTCACGGCCGGATCGAGGTCGATCAGCTTTCCGGCCTGGGCGGTGAGTTCCTGCTGCCACAGAACCCGTCCGATGCCCCAGGCGGGTGCGCCGAACGGCTCCACCGGATCGCCCGGCCGGACGGCCTGGACACCGCGGGTCACGATGTGCAGCCGTCCGTCCGGCCGGGCCCCGGGCAGCACCTGCGCCAGCGGGACCAGAGAGAAGCCGCCGACCGTGCCGATCTCGGCGAGGTCCTCCGCGCCGACGGCGTCCAGCGGCGGAAGGTCGAGGTTCCACAGGTGGACCACGGTCCGGACGGACGGGTCCAGGTCCGCGAACAGCCGCCGCAGATCGGCGGCCGAGTCCGGCCGGACGGTCGTGTACCGCGCACCGCGCCGGTATCGGCTGCCGGGACGTACGAGCAGGCACCGCCCGCCCCGCTCCCGGACGACCTCGGCCAACCGGTCGGCCACCCCACCGGCGTCGGCGAACAGCAGGAGGTCGGGAGCCCGCCCCGAAGAGGCCGACGCGTCGCCGTCGGCCCGATCCGCCGCGGGCTCCTCCCACGCCGCCTCCTCCCAGCCGACCTCGGCCAGCCAGCCGTCGATGGTGCTCAGCCGGACCGCGGAAGCCACGCGATCCACCGCCGCCGCACGGAAGCCGCTGATCCTGCCGAGCGGTGCTCCGTCCTCGGCGTACAGCACGAGATCACCGATCAGCTCCTCGTCGTTCTGCTCCGTGACGGTGGCGTGCGCCCACAGGGCCCGGTCCCCGACCGGGTCCAGCCGCAGCTCCTCGATCGCGACGGGCAGGCGGATGCCGGCGGACCGGCCACCGTCGGGCGACAGCGCGGTCAGCATGGTCTGGAAACAGGCGTCCAGCAGCACCGGATGCGCGTGGCAGTCCGCCGCGCCCGCGCCGATCTCCGCCGTGGGACGGATCAGGGCCAGCGCCTCGCCGGGACCGCTCCACACCTCGTCGATGGCCTGGAAGGCCGGGCCGTACTCGTAGCCGAGCGCCGCCAGCTCCTCGTAGCACGCGGTCCGGTCGAGACGGCGCTCGCCACGGGCCTGCACGGATTCCGCGTCCAGGGGGCCCGTCACCCGGCACGGCTGCCCGGAGCGGACGACACCGCGCGCGTGGACCGTGCGCTCCGGGACACCGTCCCCGGACCCGGAGCCGGCGAGGGAGGCGATGGTGAAGCCGGCCTCCTCCGGCGCGAAGGCCAGCTGCACGGTCGCGGACGCGTCCTCGGGCAGGAACAGGGCCCGGGAGAACTCCACGTCGGCCAGGGCCGCGGCGGCGCCCCCCGTCATCACTCGTACCGCCTGCGCCGCCATCTCCAGGTATCCGGCCGCGGGGAAGACCGTGCTCCCCTCGATCCGGTGGTCGGCCAGGTAGGGCAGGCGCTCGGTGTCCAGCCTGCTCTCCCAGGTGGGCTGGAGGGCGGAGGTACGACGGCCGAGCAGGGGGTGGTCGAGGCGGCCGAGGCGGATCTGCTCCACCGGACGGGGCTCGACCCAGTACCGGTCCCGCTGCCACGGGTAGCGGGGCAGCGGCACCGGCCGCCCCTCGGGCTGGAGCACGGCCCAGTCCACGTCGACGCCCAGGGTGTGGAGTTCGGCCAGGGAGCGGGCGAACCTCTCGGGTTCGTCCTCCCGGCGGCGGATCGAGGGCAGCGTCAGCCCCTCCGCGCCGCGGCCTTCCAGGCACTCCCGGATCGAGTGGCCGAGCACGGGGTGCGGGCCGAGCTCCAGGAACAGGGCGTACCCGTCGTCGACGAGCCGGTCGACCGCCGAGCGGAACCGGACGGGCCGCCGGACGTTCTCCCACCAGTAGGCGGCGTCGAGTTCGGGCCCCCGCGCGATCCCGTCCCGGGCCGTCAGATACAGCGGGACCTTCGCCTCACCCGGCTCGATCCCGGCCAGCGCCTCGTGCAGCGCGGCTTCGATCGGGTCCATCCGCACGCTGTGATACGGCACTTCGACGTCGAGGAACCTGGTGAACACCTGCTCCCGGTCCAGCCGGTCGGCGATCTCCCGGAGCGTGTCCGCGTCCCCGGAGAGGGTCACCGACGCCGGGCTGTTCACGGCGGCCACCGACACCAGGTCCCGGTGGGGGCGGACGAGCCGTTCGGCCTCCTCCTCGGACAGGTTCGCCGCCAGCATCGCGCCCGTACCGGCGAGCCGGTGCTGGAGGACGCTGCGGCCCAGCGCCACCCGGACGGCGTCCTCCAGGCCGTACACCCCGGCCTGGTGGAAGGCCGCGATCTCGCCCGTGCTGTGTCCGACCACCGCGTCGGGCCGCACCCCGTAGTGCTTCCAGAGCGCCGCCAAGCCCGTCTGGACCGCGAAGTTGGCCGGCTGGGCGAGCCAGGTCTCGGCCATCCGGGACTCCGACTCGGGCCTGGCCAGTTCGTCGAGGAGCGACCAGCCGGCCTGTCGCCGGATCTCCCGGTCGCAGCGCTCCACCGCCTCCCGGTAGACCGGCTCGGCGTCCAGCAGCTGTCGGCCCATGCCCCACCACTGCGGCCCCATGCCGGTGAAGACCCAGACCAGCCGCCTCTGCCCGGCCTCCCGGCTGCGGCCGCGCGCCGCTCGGGGGTGCGTCTCGCCGCGCTCGCAGGCGGCCAGCGCCTCGTCCAGGGACTCGCGGGAGGAATGGACGACCGTCAGCCGCTCCTCGAACCGCTGGCGGCGGTGCGCGAGCGTGTGCCCGACGTCCGCGAGAGAGACGCCCGAGGCGAGCTCCCGCCTGATGCCGCCCGCCAGTTCGGCCAGGCCCGACGCATGGCGTGCGCTCAGCGGAAGCACGGACCACGGCGGCTCGTGCTCCGCCGGACTCCACCCCTCCTCGCGGGGCGCGGGGGCCTCCTCCAGCAGGACGTGGGCGTTGGTGCCGCCGAAGCCGAAGGAGTTGACGCCCGCCCGGGCGGGCCCTTCGTGCTCCGGCCAGTCCACCGGGACGGTCGGGATCTCGAACGGCAGGGAGCCGAGGTCGATGGCGGGGTTGGGGCGTTCCAGGTTGAGGTGCGGCGGAATGCGGCGGTGCCGCAGGGCGAGCGCCGTCTTGATCAGCCCGGCCACTCCGGCCGCGGACTCCGTGTGCCCGATGTTGGTCTTGACCGAGCCGACGTAGCAGCGCGCCCCCGGCACCCGGCCGATCGCCAGCACCCGGCCGAGTGCCTCCGCCTCGATCGGATCACCGACGGGCGTCGAGGTGCCGTGCGCCTCGACGTACTGGAGGCTCCCCGGCGCCACTCCCGCCTCGGCGCACACCTTCTCGATCAACGTGGCCTGGGCGTCCGCGCTGGGCACCGTGATGCCGCTGGTCCGCCCGTCCTGGTTGACGCCGCTGCCGATCACCACCGCGTGGACCGGGTCGCCGTCGCGCAGGGCGTCCGACAGGCGCTTGAGCGCCACCACGCCGACGCCCTCGGCCCGCACGTACCCGTCGGCGGAGGCGTCGAAGGCCCGCGAGCGCCCGTCGGGGGAGAGGAAGCCGCCCTTGGTCTCGGCGATCGTGTACTGCGGAGCCAGGTGCAGCAGGGTGCCACCGGCCAGGGCCAGTTCGCTCTCCCCGCTCAGCAGGCTCTGACAGGCCAGGTGGACCGAGACCAGGGAGGAACTGCACGCCGTGTCGATCGAGACACTGGGGCCGCGGAGGTCGAGGCAGTGCGAGATGCGGTTCGACACCATCGTCATCATGGTGCCGGTGGCGGTGTGCGCGGCCAGCGTCTCGAAGCCGAGGTCGGCGAACTGGAGGATCTTGTAGTCCAGGGTGAAGGCCCCGATGAACACCCCGACGTCCCGTCCGGCCAGCTCCCCGGGCTTCTGCCCACCGTCCTCCAGGGCCTCCCAGGACACCTCCAGCAGCTTGCGCTGCTGCGGGTCCATGTGTTCCGCCTCGCGCGGACTGATGCCGAAGAAGTGGGGGTCGAACTCGTCGAAGCCGTCGATGTACCCGCCCCGGCCCCCGATCAGCCGGCCCGGCTTGGCCCTGTCACGGCTGCCGAGCGTGGTGATGTCGTACCGGTCCGCCGGAGTGGGGACGAGGCAGTCCCGCCCCTCGATCAGGTTCCGCCAGAAGGCCCGGTGGTCACCCGCGTGTCCGGGGAGGCGGCAGCCGATGCCGATGATGGCGACCTTGTCTCGGAGGGCGGCGTGGGGAGAGTCGCTCATGGTCCAATCCGGAAGTGACGGCGCCTCGGTACGGGCCGGGCGGTGGGCATGGTTCGGACGCGTGGTCCGTACGGCACGGGGCTAGGCGGTACGGGGCGAGCGGCGCCAGGGGTGGAGCAGGCTGGCGAGGACCGACCCGGTCTCCGGGAACGTGGTGGGGTCCTGGACACCGACGCCGACGGGTCGGAGGCCCGGTCGCCAGGTGAAGCTGCCGAAGGCGCGGTCCCAGATCGAGAGATCGACACCGAAGTGCCCGGCCTCGGCCACGTCGGTGCTGTGGTGCAGCCGGTGCTGTTCGGGGCTGGCCAGGACATGGTTCAGCAGCCCGAGGCGGACATCGACGTTCGCGTGCACGAAATAGCCCTGGACGATGGTGAAGAGCGCCACCGCGAAGAGACAGTCGGCGGAGAATCCGAGCAACCCGAGACTCAATTGAACAGCACCCTGTTTGAAGCCGACGTCCAGGACGTGATTGACGCCGTTGTTGGCGACATTCACCTTCGCGGGAACATGGTGGATTCCGTGCACTCTCCAGAGCCAACGATGCGCATGCGCGAGGCGGTGTGCCAGATATCCGGACAGCGACGAAGCCAGCAGCGCCACGGGGATCTGCACCCACAGCGCGAGCCCCAGCCCCGACCCGGAGACGGCCGCCACCACAACCCCCACCGCCGCCTGGGCGAGCACGGCCCCGACCATCGTGAAGACGAAGTAGGCCGCGTACCAGCAAAGTTCCCGCCCGCTCGGATGCCAGTCGTCCCGATGGGGGATCACCCGCTCCAGAGCCGCGAGATAGAGGATGACGCCGACGAGGAAGAACTGCACGGACTGCCCGCGGTCCCAGCCGTAGTGCAGCGTCGAGGTGAAGAGCCAGACTGCGGACAAGGCCAGAACCGGGTATGCGGTGTATCGGAGCGCCTCGCGCGAGAAAACGCCGATGGCCCACGATTTCGCCGACAGCGGCCCCATCCCGGGTCGATTTTCCATACGGAGAATCTCCATCGAATCCGAATGAGGAACCGAAGACTAGCAGCGGACGCGAGGGCCCGAGAATTGCCCGACATCACTTTCTGGCCAGAGGGCACCAGGAACTGCGGCAAGGTAACTGATAAGAAGAAGTGTTTTATGTTCGAGAGCGTCGGCATGCGGGCCGGTGAAAGCGACGATCGACCGGCACACGGCAGAACGATTCGCCACCGCGATGGAGCGGCCAAGCCCCCGGCCCCGCCACCGCCGAAGCGCCCGAACCCCTGTGCACCGGACGGCGGAGCAGAAGCCGATCCCCTCCCCGCACGGTCCGGGCGTACGCGGATCACGAGGGGTTCCCGGCATCGGGATATGCCCGAAACCACTGCCCTGACAGCCCGACCACCCGTCGGCCGGGAACCGACTCCCCTTGGCGCGACAGTGGCCCTGCAACCAGAGGCGCGGGTACGGAACCTGGAGTGGCGGGGCCCCTGCCGCCACGGTCCGCAGATCGGACAGCGGCAGGGGCCGGCACCTGGGAAGGCCCCTGCCGGAGTCCGCCCACCGCATCCGCCCCGCCCGCGGGGCGGGGCGGGGCGGCATGAGGGTCGGTCAGGAGGTGGGCCGGTCCAGCTGCCGCTTCAGCAGGACCTCGGTCACGTTCACGTCCTGCGGTGCGCCGAACGCCCGGACCATGAGGCCCTGGCCGATGTCGGTGACCTCCAGGGCCAGATGATCGGCTCCGACGCGCAGGTCGATCCTCGCCACGGGCCTGCCGGCGAAGTTCGGTGCGCGGTGGATCCGTGCGGCGGGGTACCGCAAGGTCGTGAGCCTGGCCCGCATCTGCTCGTACGTGGTCGTCTCCTTCCCGGAGAAGGCCTTGCTGATCCGCAGCTGGTGGGTCTTCGCGACGCACTCCTCCGCCGTGGTCAGCGGCACCGGGTCGACCAGGACGGGCAGGGTGGTGTCGAGGTTCGGTGCCGAAGCCACGTGGCCGACGGAGCTGAGGACGTCCGGCTCGCAGCCCTGCGCGATGAGGTCGGCCAGCTCCAGGAACCGCACCTCGGCCCCGCGGGGGCTCGTCACGAGGGTGGCGGCCCGAACGGTCTGCGCGGCAGAGGCGTGGACGGCGGAGGCGCGAGTGGCGGAGCTGCGGGTAGGGGTCGCGGCTGTGCTCGGAGTGCCGGCGGCGGCCAGGACGACGACGCTGCCGAGGGCGGCGGTGAGCAGGGGCTTCGGAGAGAGAATCGATCGCATGTCGGTACCTTGCGGGCCGGTGGCCACCGGCAGCCTGAGTAGTCGTACTCATTCCGCCGCAGCTCGGACTCAGGCTCGTCGCTCCGGGGCACGAGCACGACGTCAGCCCGGCAAGAGCGGGGACGCCCCGACCGCCGCTCGCCGGGCCCGAACAGTTCCTCGTCGCACAGCGCACCCGGTGAGCTCTCACTTCCACCACCGGCCGACTGCGGCCCCCGGACGACCGGTTCACCGGATGCGCCGTCGGGGAACCACCCGGCTGAAGGCCTTGTCCCGCCGTGAGCAGGCGGGGATCATGACCGCGTGCACCACCGCAACAAGCTCCACGAACTGCTGTCTCATGCCGGATTCACGGTCGTCGAAGACGTGAGCCCGGGCTCCTGGTTGCCACCGGAGGCCGGTTGGCGGATCGCGCGGGGCACCGTCGCGCCGGACGGCGCGGTCCGCGAAACGCTCGACGCCGCGTGGTGGCGCCGCCTCGCGGACACGGACGGCGAGTTCCTGATGGCCGTCCTCGGACATCGGGTCGGCGGGAACGACTCCTGGTGGACCAAGGTCCGGCTGACCGACGACCGTGCGCCGTCGCCGGCCGATGGCCCTGGGTTCGTGGCGCTCTCTCTGGACGGTCAGGTACTCGTGGCGGAGGTGCCCGGCGCGGACGGGCCCCGCGTGACAGCCCTGGACCGGCTGCCGGAGCGGCTGGAGAAGGCTGCCGAAGCCGCGGGGCGCGAGACCGACGCCGAACGCGACGAGGTGTGGGCAGCCGTGCCCGGCCGGCGGGCCTGGCCCGAACTCTGGGCGGAGGGGATCGGGTCCAACCCGGCCGCACCTGACGAGCTGCTGATCCGCCTGCTGGATGTGACGGCGGGATTCCTGCACGGATGCGACAGACCGGCGGTCCTCGACGCCGCCGTCTCACACCCCGATGCCCGGGTCAGGGCGACACCCGCCGACACCTTCAGACCCAGACTCACGCCCGGTCAATGGATCCGTCTGATCCGTGCCGAGCCGTCACGGAGCCGCCGCGTCCTGTGGGCCGAGCGGGCCTGCGCCTGGGGCGCCGAACTTCCCGAAGACGTCTACGACGACCTCCTCGCGGGCCCGTCCCGCGCCCTGGCCGCCGAGCTGCCCCGGCTCCCCGCCCGCCACCTGCCGTCCCTCGTGGCCGACGCCGACCCCCGCGTACGGGCGGCAGCCTGCACCCGGTGGGAGGACCTCGCCGTGCCGCTGCGCGAGCGGCTGCTGGCCGACACCGACGACAGGGTCCGCACGGCGGCACGGCTCGCCCACCACACCACGACCCCCATGCCCCGCGAGGTCTTCGCCGCGCTGCCCGCGCCCCAGGACGCACTCGAACAGTGCCGCCTCACACCCGAGCTGGAAGCGGAACTGATCCGGGACGGGGACGTCGACACACGCAGAGCACTGGCAGCCAACCCCCAGCTCAGCGACGCCGGCGTCACCGTCCTGGCGGAGGACCGTCGCGCCGACATCCGCGCGGCGGTGGCCTTGAGGCCCGACCTCAGCGAGGAACGTCGTGCCGCGGTCAGGCACGCGTTCGACCCCGCCTCGATGTCGCCCACACTGCCCTGGGTCGAACGCCTGCACGGGGACGCCGAAGCGATGCGCCGCCTCGCCGCATCGTCCCATGCGCTCATCCGACGAAGCGTGGCCCGCGCCCGGCATCTCCCGCCGGACGTCGTGGCACGTCTGGCACGGGACGAGGACCGGACGGTGCGCCTGTTCCTCGCCGAATCATGCGATGACGCGCCCGCCGAGATGCTGCTTGACGTCTGGCACTGGTGGGACGGCAGCCTCTCCCACCCCGACCGTCCCCGCAGCCACCCCAACTTCCCTCGTACGAACCTGCTCCGCTACCTCACCCACCCGGCCGGACGCATGCGCCGCCTGGCCCTGGACGACCCCGAATCCACTCCCACCCACGTCGCACGACTGGCCCGCGACCCGGAGACCGAGGTGCGCCACCGGGCCGCCGAGGACCCCCGCCTGACCCCCACCGACGCGGTGCGCCTCCTGAACGACCCCGCCGCCCACGTCCGCGCGAACGCGATCCGCAATCCGCGACTGCCGTCCCGCGTCCTCGCCGCACTGCTCCATGACCCCGACACGGCACGCACGGCGGTGACCAACCCGGCGATCCCCGTCCCCGTCCTGTACCGCATCCTCGACACAGCCACGGCAGCCCGACACTGAATCCGCGTCACCCCCGACTCCTCCGGACCCTGGTGTGCACGCAACTCCCCTCACCTACTCAGGACCCTGGGGGCGCGGCCTAATCGGGTGCGTGACCATCCGGCCGGGTGATACAAGATCCCGCGTGACTGAGAATCTCGACTTCCCCACCCTGCTGCAGATGATCGACGAGCGGTCCGCCGCGTTCCGCGCCGCGATCACCGCCGCCCCGAGCCTCGACGCCGACGTCCCGTCCTGCCCGGGGTGGACGCTGTACGACCTGGCGAACCACCTCAGCGAGGGGGACCGCTTCTGGGCCCACATCGTGCTGAACACCACGCCGGGCGACGAGCGGCCGAGCAAGGACGGGCTGGCGGCGCCGAGGGAGCGCGAGGCCCTGGTGGCCTGGCTGGCCGACGCGACGGAGCAGCTGCTGGCCGCCCTGCGCGAGGCCGGCCCGGACCGGGAGTGCTGGGCCTGGTGGGAGCCGCTGGCCTCGCCGCACACGGTGGCAGCCGCGGCCCGCCGCCGCGTCCCGGAGTCGATGATCGACACCTACGACGCCCAGCTGGCCTCCGGTACCCCGCAGGAGTTGCCGACGACGGAGGCGCTCGACGCTGCCGAGGAGTTCCTCGCCACCGTCTGCACCGTCACGACTCCGTGGCCGGGGGAGCTCGCCACCATGGACTACCACACGGCCGAGGGCCGCTCCTGGCGCCAGACGCTGGACGCCACCGGCTCCCGCTTCTCCCGCCTCACCCCGGCGGAGGCCGCCGACAGCAAGCCCACCGCCGCCCTCCACGGCACGGCGAGCGAGATGGCCCTGCTCATGTACATGCGCGTCCCGGCCGACACGGTGCGGACGGAGGGCGACGCCGGGCTGCTCCAGCGGCTGCAGAACTGGGGCTAGAGTCCTGGGTCCTCGATCCGGCGTCAGTATGCGGCGAGGGATTCGAGGGTCTGGCTTGGCGAGGAACTTCTTGCACTCTGCCGTGCGATGGCGCCGGTGGAGCGACCCGATGACCTGCCGGTGGCCGCGTCCAGGCCGGCGAACAGGGTGGGGCTCGTCCGTTCCGGGACGCCCGGCGTCTGCGGGAGTCCAACCCGGCGCAGCCCCGGCACGATCCGTGCTGATCAACGACGGATCAAGGCCTCACGACACTAGGACACCAGGTCGTAGATGCTGTGCGCCATGAGCCACAGGCCGACCAGCAGGGACAGCGTGACGATCAACTGTTCCTGGTGCCCGCTCAGCCAGCTGCGCAGAGCGGTGAGACGGGCGTTCGCGCTGGTGGGGGCCCAGACCACGTACATCTCCATGACGATGAGGCTGAGCGTGGCCAGCAGACAGTAGCCGGTCAGCGCGAGCCAGTCGGTGACGGTGGAGAGGTCCGCGTCGAGAGCGGTGGCGGCGCCGGCGGCGACCAGCCCCCAGGGCTGAAGCACCCACGCGAGACCGGCCGCGGTGACGAGGGAGGCGTCGTCGATGCGGGCGGCCCAGCGGGGCGGCCCGTGAGGGCGGGGAGGGCGGCGGTGACGGTGTGCGCCGTACAACACCAGGGCGACACCGATGGCGAGCTTCGCGGCGATCGCCGCGGTCGAGGGGGTGCTGTGACGTGCCGGGGGCTGGCCGTTCGTCACCAGCATGACGAGGGTGATCACCACGACGAGGTTGGCCAGCCACGACAGCAGGAACGCCATGCCCTTACGGACACCGCGCAGCGAGGAGAGCAGCAGGATGAAAGCGCTGTTGTGCAGAGGTCCGAAGGTGATGGCCAAACCGATCACTACCAGGTCGAGGACCACTGGTTCAGTCACTCCTGGGACTCGGGACTGCCCGCCGCCTTCAGCACGAAGGGCCGGCCGACATGAGTACGGGACACACTGCGGAACCGCCGCACCCCGACTTTGCAGGCGACCGCACGGCCGGTCAAGCAGGCCACGCACGTGGCGCACGGTGGACGTCCGCATCAGGAGTGGCTCCCCGCCGGATGGCCCTGGCTTCCTGCGCGTGGCGACCTGATCTGCCGGGAGAGGGATCACTGCCGCTGCGAAGACGCGCACGGAGCTCGCGAGACGGGTAGGCCTATCGGTCGGGTCCATGCTTGCAGTCGTAGGCGGGACCGGGGTAGAGGACGGCGGCTCGACGGTCCAGGTGCCGCAGCACCGCAGACCGGGCCATCGTCGGGTCCGGATCGGTGAGCACGCCGCTGACGAGGTCGACCTCGTCGGAATCGGCGGCCTGTCGCAGCTCTTCGAGGTAGGCCGCGAAGCGGGCGTGCTCGTCCAGGTTCTGCGAGATGGCGTTGACGTTCATGCGGCCCACTCCTCGCGCTCGACCAGCACAGCGTTCTCGAACCGGGCGACCGCGCGGACCCGGGGCACGCGGTGGGCTCCGATGATCGTCGCACACGGGCCTGGGTGGAAGAACCTGGGGCTGCCGCCGACCACCAGCTCGGGTTCGCACATGCTGCGGCGGCGACAGCCGTCGGCCCACATGTACGAGGCACTGAGGAACTGCCCCAGGGCGGCGGTTCAGTCTCCGGAAGGCAGGGAGACCAGCGGCAGCCCATGGAGCTCTTCGGCGACGTGCCGCACCACGGCGTTTCGCGGACCCTCTCGTCGGTCGAGGAGCTTGGACGGGGTGGAGTCGTCGTCGCTGACTCCGCGGAGCACGGGCGTGCGTTCCCAGCCGCACTGAACATGGCAGCGTGCCCGTGCCACGCGCGAGGCCCCCGGCGAGAAGCCGTCGCAAGCCTGGTGAGCATCCCGTAGCCATGGAATTCCACCCCACGACTACGCCGTCAGGGCGCGATGCCGACCCGTGGGGCGGACGGAGGCCGTGAACGTCGTTTCGGGTCCGGTGGCGTCGTCGTCCCGGACCGCCGACGGCAGTTCGAGGACGTAGGTGCTGCCGCTGTCCCCCGACGCGCCGCGCGTGTGCAGAGTTCCGCCGTGGGCCTGGACGATCTCCTGGACGACGTCGAGGTGTTCCCCCGCCCCGCCGCTGTAGGGACCGCGGACCTCGATGCGCAGCAGGCTCTGCCGGTGAAGTGCCGCGACGAACACATGGCGGGAGCCACGAGGGGCCGTGTCCTCATCGCTGCCCATCGCCTCGGCGATCAGGCGGCCGACGGCTGTCGTCATGTCCTCGGGATCCACATAGACGGCGAACCTCGGCGCGTGGACGGAGAATTCGACGTGCGTCGACCCCGCGAAGGTCGTCGCCGCCCTCATCCCGGCCTGCACGACGTCGTCGATGAGAACCGTGCGCCGTTGCGGTCCGGCCGGTGCCCGGTCATGGCCGGACGGCTCGGACCTGGAGCTCACAAGGGCCATGGTCATGCGCAGATCGGCCGCCAGTGCCTCCAGGCTGAGGGTCGCCTCGGGCCACAGGGGCCGGGAGCCGTCGCTCGCGAGCCGGCTTGTCTCGGCGTGCAGGTGATGGAGCGCCCGCATCAGGGGCCCGGACAGGAAGCCGGCGAGCTCGTGCGCGTGTTCCACGGCCCGGTCCGTCCGCTGCTCCTGCCGTGCGAGCGCGGCCTCGTGATCCCGAAAGGAGCGGGTCTGCGCGGCGAGATACTCGTCGGCGAGCCTCTCGTACGGCCGACGATCGGTGAGGGCGACGACGGCGCCCACGACCACGCCGTCCTCGGTGACGGGCCGCGTGGCGATGTCCACCGTCAGACGGGTGCCGTCGCGCACGCGCACCACCTGCCCGGAAAGTCTGCTGCCGCGGCCGGTCGCCACGGCGAGGACCCAGGGGGCGTTCTCTGCGTCGAGAGGCTCGCCGTCCTCTCCGAGCGGAGTGAGCAGGGCCAGGAGCTCCCTTCCGCCCAGGTCCGAGGCCTTTCCCTGGAGCATGCGTGCCGCTGCCGGGTTGACGAGGTCGATCCTGCCCTCGGAGTCGGTCCCGATGAGCGCCTCGGAGGCGGTGCGCAGGACCGCTTCCGCCTGGCGCAACGCGTGCAAGAGCGTCGTTCGTGCGGCCTCGGCCGGGGTGACGTTCCTCAGGGAGATCACCAGGGAGGACCCGTCGGGGATGTCCAGGTGGAAGGCGTCCCGGTCCAGCCGCAGAGTGTTGATCTCGGCGGTGAAGGTCTCGCCGTCGCGGGTCCGGGCCGTGGTGAGGATGCCCGCCGCGTGCGGGCGTCCGAACTCCCCGGAGTGCGGGGGCAGGCGGGTCAGGTTCCAGTCGAAGGACGGGAGGAAGTCCAGTACGCCCCGGCCCTCGACCGCGTGCCGTTCGTATCCGAACAGGGCCGCCGAAGCCAGGTTCGCCCTGGTCACGGTGCCGTTGTCGTCGACGATCAGCACGGCGTCGGGAACGAAGTCCAGCACGTCCTCGTGCGGAATGGCCGTCTGGTTCTTCTCGAAGTTCACCGCTGATTCTTTCTGCCTGCCATGCCGGCCATGGAATACCGTTCGTCGGGATACCGGGAATGAAGTAGTAGGAGGTTTACCCCCTTCGGCCCTTGGCCTCGTTCCGCGATCTCGGGCGTGCGACCGGTGCCGGTCACGCCCTGTGGACCTCACCCTTCGAAATTGAGGTCGGACGGCTGGATTCCGGCACGCAGTCGCGCCGATGAATCCTTGAAGGCGCATCCCTGCCGACTCTCGTCGGCGTTCCCCCTCCGTATTCTTTCGAGCAGTTGAGGGAGAAAGATGAATGTTCCGTGGCCCGATCGCTGCAGGTCTCCTTCCTGGACGTCCGGTTCGTGCGACGGGCAGGAGAGGTGGGGACATGCCGCAGCGCGGCCCCCGGCAACGGTCAAGGTGAACCGGGGAGCGCAGGTCGGTGTGCAAGAGACGCCCGGAACCAGGCGCGGATGTCGTGGATGCAGCTGGTTCTCCATCCCGATGACGGGAGCGCAACGCGAGGGAACCGACGTGCCCCGCGCACGCGCGCCAGGGCCACGCCTCTCCTCGGGTCGTCGCGATTGCCCTGCACGACGCCTCCGCGACTTCCCCCATCTCTCCCCGTTCCCGGAACGCGCAAATTGGTCATACGACCAATAGTTCGTGTCCATGGTCTGTGGATCTCCACATGCTTAGTGACGGGACCCATGCCCTACAGTGGTCGTCGGCCATCGCCACCTGCGACGTGCCACGGACCTCGTTTCACGTGGTGCGTGCCGCACCCGAATAACACGCCCGGCGTGAGTTCCGGCGTCGCCATGAACCCGAGGAGAGTGAGAGCGATGGAAACGGTGATGTTTCGCGCATTCGTCTCCTTGGGTCGACGTCACCCGACGGAGTCAAAGAAGAGTCTGTCGCCGCATAAAGTCCTGGACACAGCGAAGTGATGCGTGTCCGAATTCATGTGACGGAGAGAAGTGTGTCGGGAGAAACGGAACTCACGTCCGCCTACACCAGCAAGGTCGCCGGCGACCTCGAACGGAACGTGGAGGAGCGGGAGAGGATCCGGGGCGAGATCGACCGTCTGACGGCGGAGCTTGAAGCGCTGGATCATGATCATGCGGTACTTCTCAACCTCCAGAAGGCCCTTCAGTCTGCTGTGCCGACACCTGATGGCGAGGTGCCCCGCCAGAGGTCCGGCAAGGACGGGCAGAGTTCCGGGACGGGCAGGCCCACGCTGGTGGAACTGATCCGCGCCTACCTCGCCGCCAGTGGATCCCCTTGTTCCGCTCGCGAGGTGACGACGGCTCTGAGCGCGCAGCACAGCGACCGTCATGTCCAGACCACCGTCGTGCGCACCTCCCTCGAGAGCCTCGTCGCCAGGGGAGAGGCGCAGCGCGCCAAGCAGGGGTCCTCTGTCTTCTACACGTCGACCTCTCCCCGTGAAGAATCGGAGCGGTAGCTCCGGCACTCGTGCACTGCCCCAGTACCGACTCGCTTCATCGGTCAGGTGATGTCTTGCCTGGCGCCCTGGCGACACATGTCATCTTAGAGTCGACGGAGATGGAGGGACTTAGCGCTGACTTTCCCGTGGCTTAAGGATCCTTAACCGGGACCTGTGGGCGGGGAAACGGCAGCGCGCTGACCTCGTGCGGAGGACGCCACCGCCCTGGATGCCATGTCTAGATCAAGTTCATGGCACCCCCTCGTCACTTCTCAAGGCATGTGTGTCACGTAATGTGCGCCGCATGGCAAAGGTGCTGCTCGTCGAGGACGATCCCGCTGTCCGCTCCGTCCTGCACAAGTGTCTCTCCGAGGTGTACACGGTACGGAGCTGCCGCACGGCGCCGGAGGCGCTGCGGGCGGTCCTGGACGAACCCTTCGACGTGATGGTGCTCGACCTGAGCCTGCTCGACCTGGGCGGCCTGGATGTGCTGGAGATCCTCCGCATGTACTCGAACATTCCCGTCGTCGTCACGGCGCGGCACGACGAGCGCGAGGTCGTGCGGGTCCTGGCCCAGGGGGCCGACGCCTACCTGGTGAGTCCCTTCTCCGGCGACCTCCTCGTCGCGAAGACGACCGCGGTGCTGCGACGGGCGGCCGCCGGCGCCGGTCGTATTCACTCCGATCTCCTGCGTGTGGGCGGTCTCGCCGTTGATGCGGCACAGCGGCGTGCGTCCCTCGACGGTACGGATCTCGACCTGACGCGCAAGGAGTTCGACCTGCTCGAGTTCCTTGCGTGGCGCCCCGGTGTCGTCGTACCGCGCAGCGAACTCTTCAAGCAGGTGTGGCTGAGGACGCACCGCGGCGAACGGACCGTGGACGCCCACCTCTCCTGGCTGCGGCGGAAGCTCGGCGAGTCGGCGGCAAGGCCCCGCTACCTGCACACGGTCCGTCACGCCGGCGTCAAGTTGGAGGCCCCGGAGCCCCGGGCCTGAGACGTCGTTGCTACTGGCTGAGGACAGCCGCAAGCCGGTTGTAGCCCCGCAGAAGACAGGGGACATGCGCTGAGGGGGAGCGCATGTCCCCCTCCTCCGGAGGTGTCGGGTCTCAGCCTACGAGCGCTTGCGGCTTTCCCTTGCTGCGCGGGCGTTCGTCGACGAGCTTGCCCCACACGATCATGCGGTA
>NZ_JBHWFF010000007.1:0-5037 GCF_042733785.1 Streptomyces sp. NPDC059695
GCAGGACCCGGAGGGCTGGTGGAAGGGCGACCTGGAGACCAACGTCACCATGGACGCCGAGGACCTGCTCCTCCGCCAGTTCCTCGGCATCCTCGACGCCGACACCACCCGCGCCGCCGCCCTCCACATCCGCCGCGAGCAGTGCGAGGACGGTGCCTGGCCCACCTTCTACGGCGGACCGGGCGACCTCTCCGCCACCGTCGAGGCCTATGTGGCCCTCCGGCTCGCCGGGGACCCGCCCGACGCCCCGCACATGGCCCGCGCCTCCGCCTGGGTCCGGGCCCGGGGCGGGATCGCCGCCGCCCGCGTCTTCACCCGGATCTGGCTGGCCCTCTTCGGCTGGTGGCGCTGGGAGGACCTGCCCGAGCTGCCGCCCGAGCTGATCTTCCTGCCGAAGTGGTTCCCGCTCAACATCTACGACTTCGGCTGCTGGGCCCGGCAGACGATCGTGCCGCTCACCGTGGTCTCCGCGAAGCGCCCGGTCCGGCCCGCGCCCTTCCCGCTGGACGAGCTGCACACCGACCCGGCCCGGCCCAACCCGCCCCGCCCGCCGGCCCCGGCCACCGGCTGGGACGGCCTCTTCCAGCGGCTCGACAAGGCGCTGCACGTCTACCACCGCTTCGCCCCGCGCGGGGTCCGCCGCACGGCCATGAACGTCGCCGCCCGGTGGATCGTCGAGCGCCAGGAGAACGACGGCTGCTGGGGCGGCATCCAGCCCCCCGCCGTCTACTCGGTCATCGCCCTCCACCTCCTCGGCTACGACCTCGAGCACCCGGTCATGCGGGCCGGCCTGGAGTCGCTCGACCGGTTCGCGATCTGGCGCGAGGACGGTTCGCGGATGATCGAGGCCTGTCAGTCGCCGGTCTGGGACACCTGCCTCGCCGTCATCGCGCTCGCCGACGCCGGGCTGAGCCCCGACCACCCGGCGCTCGTGAACGCCGTGGACTGGATGCTCGACGAGGAGATCACCCGGACCGGGGACTGGGCGGTGCGACGGCCCGGACTCCCGCCGGGCGGCTGGGCGTTCGAGTTCCACAACGACAACTACCCCGACATCGACGACACCGCGGAGGTCGTGCTCGCCCTGCGCCGGGTGCGGCACCCCGACCCGGCCCGGGTCGACGCCGCCGTCGCCCGGGGCACCCGCTGGACCCTCGGCATGCAGTCGAGGAACGGCGCCTGGGGGGCGTTCGACGCCGACAACACCAGCGTCTTCCCCAACAAGCTGCCGTTCTGCGACTTCGGCGAGGTGATCGACCCGCCCTCCGCCGACGTCACCGCCCACGTGGTCGAGATGCTCGCCTACGAGGGGATGGCCCAGGACCCCCGCGCCCGCCGCGGCATCGAGTGGCTGCTCGCCGAACAGGAGCCGCACGGGGCCTGGTTCGGCCGCTGGGGCGTCAACCACGTCTACGGCACGGGCTCCGTGCTCCCCGCGCTGGCCGCCGCAGGTCTGCCCGGCTCCCATCCGGCGATCCGCCGGGCCGTCGGCTGGCTGGGGGCCGTGCAGAACGACGACGGCGGCTGGGGAGAGGACCTCCGCTCCTACAAGGAGGAGGAATGGGTCGGGCGAGGCCCCTCCACCGCCTCCCAGACCGCGTGGGCCCTGATCGCCCTCCTCGCCGCGGGGGAGCGCGACTCCGAACCGGTCCGCCGGGGTGTCGCCTGGCTGACCTCGGCCCAGCGGGAGGACGGCTCCTGGGACGAGCCCCACTTCACCGGCACCGGATTCCCCTGGGACTTCTCGATCAACTACCACCTCTACCGGCAGGTCTTCCCGCTCACGGCGCTCGGGCGCTACGTGTACGGGGATCCCGCGCCGCGCGGGGACGACTGATGGGCCGCGAGCCCGGCCCGGGCGCCGCCCCGCCGCTGCTGATCGCCTGCGCGCTCGGCATCGAGCACTTCGCCCTGCGCAGCGCGGACCGGGGCGGCGCGCCCGGCCCGGTGACCGTGCTGCGCACCGGCATGGGCCCCGACCGGGCCCGCCGGGCGGTGTCCCGGGTCCTCGGCGAGGACCGGTGGCGGGACGCCGCGGTGATCGCCTCCGGCTTCTGCGCGGGCCTCGCCCCGGGCATGCACCCCGGGGACCTGATCGTCGCCGACGAGACCCGCGCCGCGGACGGCACGACCCCCTGCACCGGGACCGAGCTCCTGGTGAAGGCCCTGGAGCGGGCGGTGCCCGGGCGCGCCGTGCACACCGGGCCCCTGATCGGCTCCGACCACGTGGTGCGCGGGCCCGAGCGGGCCGCGCTGCGGGCCGGCGGCGCGATCGCCGTCGACAT
This sequence comes from Streptomyces sp. NPDC059695, assembly GCF_042733785.1. Taxonomy (NCBI): domain Bacteria; kingdom Bacillati; phylum Actinomycetota; class Actinomycetes; order Kitasatosporales; family Streptomycetaceae; genus Streptomyces; species Streptomyces sp. NPDC059695. The sequence continues at coordinate 2,286 of NZ_JBHWFF010000007.1, forward strand.
GGAGTCCGCCGCCACGCTCCGTACCGCGATGACGTCCGGACCCCGCCCGGTTGCGGCCGTCCGGGTGGTCGTGGACGCTCCTGAACATGAACTGGTCCGGATCGGCACGGTACGCGGGGGAATATCAGCCTTCCGTGTTCTGCGTGCCGTCCTTCCCGCATTCTTCGAATGGCACCGTTCTTCGCTGCTCCCCAGGAGGTGAACGAGTTATGGCCATGCCGCTCCGTCAGTCCATCCGCGTCGGGACCTACCTCTTCGAACAGAAGCTCCGCAAGCGGGACAAGTTCCCGCTGATCGTCGAGCTGGAGCCGCTCTACGCCTGCAACCTCGCGTGCGAGGGCTGCGGGAAGATCCAGCACCCGGCGGGTGTCCTCAAGCAGCGCATGCCGGTCGCCCAGGCGGTCGGCGCGGTCCTGGAGTCCGGCGCCCCGATGGTGTCCATCGCGGGCGGCGAGCCCCTGATGCATCCTCAGATCGACGAGATCGTCCGCCAGTTGGTGGCCCGGCGGAAGTACGTCTTCCTCTGCACCAACGCGATGCTGCTGCGCAAGAAGCTGGAGAAGTTCACCCCCTCCCCGTACTTCGCCTTCGCCGTCCACATCGACGGCCTGCGCGAGCGCCACGACGAGTCCGTCGCCAAGGAGGGCGTGTTCGACGAGGCGGTGGCGGCCATCAAGGAGGCCAAGCGGCGCGGCTTCCGGGTCACCACGAACTCGACGTTCTTCAACACCGACACCCCGCAGACCATCATCGAGGTGCTCAACTTCCTCAACGACGACCTCCAGGTCGACGAGATGATGATCTCCCCCGCCTACGCCTACGAGAAGGCTCCCGACCAGGAGCACTTCCTCGGCGTCGAGCAGACCCGCGAGCTCTTCAAGAAGGCCTTCGCCGGCGGGAACAGGCGGCGCTGGCGCCTCAACCACTCGCCCCTCTTCCTGGACTTCCTGGAAGGGAAGGCGGACTTCCCCTGCACCGCCTGGGCCATTCCCAACTACTCGCTCTTCGGCTGGCAGCGGCCGTGCTATCTGATGAGCGACGGATACGTCCCCACGTACCGCGAACTCGTCGAGGAGACCGACTGGGACAAGTACGGCCGCGGCAAGGACCCCCGCTGCGCCAACTGCATGGCGCACTGCGGCTACGAACCCACCGCCGTCCTCGCCACCATGGGCTCCCTCAAGGAGTCGCTGCGCGCGGTCCGGGAGACGGTCTCCGGGAACAGCACGTCATGACCGGCGGGTTCGACCTGCGGGCGCTGCTCTCCGAGCGCGGCGCGGAGCGGTACGAGCTGCACGCCAGGTACCTCAACCACCAGCTGCCCCGCATGCTGCACACGATCGGCTTCGACAAGGTCTACGAGCGGGCCGAGGGCGCCCACTTCTGGGACGCCGACGGCGTCGACCACCTCGACATGCTCGCCGGCTTCGGCGTGATGGGTCTCGGACGGCACCACCCCGTCGTCCGCAAGGCCCTCCACGACGTCCTGGACGCCCAGCTCGCCGACCTCACCCGGTTCGACTGCCAGCCGCTGCCGGGACTTCTCGCCGAGAGGCTGCTCGCGCACAGTCCGCACCTCGACCGGGTCTTCTTCGGCAACAGCGGCACCGAGGCCGTGGAGACCGCCCTCAAGTTCGCCCGGTACGCCACCGGGCGGCCGAGGGTCCTCTACTGCTCCCACGCCTTCCACGGGCTCACCACGGGATCCCTCTCCGTCAACGGCGAGCAGGGGTTCCGGGAGGGCTTCGAGCCGCTCCTGCCGGACACCGCGATCCCGCTGGGCGATCTCGGCGCGCTGGAGCGGGAGCTGCGCAAGGGCGACGTGGCCGCCTTCGTCGTCGAGCCCATCCAGGGCAAGGGCGTCCACGAGGCGCCACCGGGCTTCCTCCGGGGTGCCCAGGAGCTGCTGCACCGGCACGGTGCGCTGCTCGTCGCGGACGAGGTGCAGACGGGCCTCGGCAGGACCGGCGACTTCTACGCCTACCAGCACGAGGAGGGCGTCGAGCCGGACCTGGTCTGCGTCGCCAAGGCGCTCTCCGGCGGCTACGTGCCGGTCGGCGCCACCCTCGGCAAGGACTGGATCTTCAAGAAGGTGTACTCGTCGATGGACCGGGTCCTGGTCCATTCGGCGAGCTTCGGATCGAACGCCCAGGCCATGGCGGCCGGGCTCGCCGTCCTGTCGGTGATGGAGGACGAGGGCACCGTCGCCCACGCCCGCCGGATCGGCGACCTGCTCGCGGGCCGTCTGAAGGAGCTCGTGCCCCGGTACGAGCTGCTGCACGAGATCCGCGGGCGCGGCCTGATGATCGGGATCGAGTTCGGGCGGCCGTCCTCGCTGGGGCTGCGCGGGCGCTGGACGATGCTCCAGGCGGCCCGCAAGGGCCTCTTCGCCCAGATGGTCGTCGTCCCGCTGCTCCAGCGGCACCGGATCCTCACCCAGGTCTCCGGGGACCATCTGGAGGTGATCAAGCTGATCCCGCCGCTGGTCGTCGACGAGGCGGACGTGGACCGGTTCGTCACGGCCTTCACCGCGGTCATGGACGACGCCCACGGCGGCGGCGGACTGATGTGGGACTTCGGGAAGACGCTGGTCAAGCAGGCGGTCGCGCAGCGCTGACCGGATCTCGGCCCGGATCCCCGACAGGGTTTTGGGGGGGGGGGGGGGGTGTATAGTGAGTGGGGGGGTGGTAGCTGGTTGTGGTGGTGTGGGGGGCCGGCCGGGGGTGGGGGGCGGGCGCGCGCGGGCGCGGGG
>NZ_JBHWFF010000007.1:5047-37368 GCF_042733785.1 Streptomyces sp. NPDC059695
CTCTTCTCCTCCTCGCCCCCGCCGTCCTGCCCCACCCCCCCCCCTCCGCGCCCCCCCTCCGCCGTCCAGTTTGTCGCCTCCCTATCCCATCTTCGTCCCCCCCCCCCACGATTCTGGCGGAATGGACGCATGGACCACGTCCCCGGGGAGACCTCCCCGGACCCCGACACCCCCGGCGTCCTGCCCGACGTCGCCCCGCAGCTGCGGGCCCTGCGCCGCCGCCGGGGACTCACCCTGGAGGCCGCCGCCCAGCGGGCCGGGCTCTCGCCGGCCCACCTCTCGCGCCTGGAGACGGGGAACCGGCAGCCCTCGCTCCCGATGCTGCTCGCCCTGTCCCGCATCTACGGTACGACGGTCTCAGAGCTCCTGGGAGAGGCGCCGCCCGAGCGTGACCCGGTCGTCCGGGCCGGCCGCTCCGAGCCCGTCGAGGCCGACGGCTGGATCTACCGCCAGGCGGGCGGCGCCGGCCGCGCGCTCCAGTGCCTGCGGGTCCACGTGCCGTACGCCACCCGGGCCGACATCGTGCGCGTCCATCCGGGCGAGGAGTGGATCCACGTCTTGGAGGGGCGGGTGCGGCTCGCGCTGGGCGAGGCCGTCCACGTGCTCGATCCCGGGGACAGCGCGCACTTCGACTCGCTGACCCCGCACCGGATCGGCGCCGCCACGGCCGGCGGGGCCGAGCTGCTCTTCGTCCACACCCTGATGCAGAGCCCCGCCGCCGAGCTGTGCCTCGGCGACGGGACGCCGCATCGACGCTGACCTTCCATGACGATTCTTCAGGAAAGGACCGACATGTCCGAGAAGTCTGCACCTGTCACCGGCGAAGAGCGCGGTGAGGGCAAGTTCCCCAAGGGGCTCGTGCTCCGCCTCTTCGCCTATCTGGTGGCCGGTCACCTCTTCGCCGGCTTCCTCTACCTGCTCTTCACGCTCGGCGGGCAGAACCAGTAGCCCTCCGGGCGGTCACGCCTCCGTGAGGAGCCGCTGCCGCAGCCGCTCGCGCGTCTCCGGGGCCAGCTTCAGGCCCTCGGTCAGGTAGGCGTCCACCGAGCCCCAGGTCGCCTCGATCGCCTCGAAGGCGGCCCGCAGGTATTCCACCCGCGCGTCGAAGAGCGGGCTCAGCAGCTCCATCACCTCGGGCGACATCGCGTCCGGGGCGACGGAGCTGCGGCGCACGTTGTAGCGGCGGTGCGGGTCGTTCGACTTCACGTAGTCGGCCTCGATCGCCTCCCGCTCGACGCCGAGCGCGAGCAGGGTGATCGCGATGCCGAGTCCGGCCCGGTCCTTGCCGGCCGCGCAGTGCATCAGGGCCGGGACGCTCTCCTCCGCCATGGAGTGGAGGATCCGGCTGTGCTCCGCGGTCCGCTCGACGATCATCCTCCGGTACGACTCGGTCATCCGGGCGGCCGCCTTGCCGTCGCCGAGGACCTCCCGGAGCTGTGCGATCTCGCCGCCGCGCACCAGCTTCCAGAACTCCTTGCCGTCGGCCGGGTCGCTGAGCGGTATGTTCACGTTCCGCACGCCGGGCAGCTCGACGTCCGCGCCCTCGACCTTCCGGTCCGACTCGTTGCGGAAGTCGAAGACCGTGTGCAGGCCGAGCGAGGCGAGGAAGGCGGCGTCGCCCTCCGTCGCGTGGGCCAGGTGGCCGCTGCGGAAGAGGCGGCCGGGGCGGACGGCGCGCCCGTCCGTCGTCGGCAGGCCCGCCACGTCCCGGAAGTTGCGGACCCCCGCGAGCTCGGGCTCGGCGTCGCCGGCGGGCTGGACCTGTGGCAGCTGCTGCGTCACGGCTGCTCCTGTTCTGTAGATCGGTTCCTGGGGCAATCATCTCTTTCCCGGAGCCGGGCACGCACCCCCTCGGGCGGGAATGGGTGATCTGTCCGGATTAGGATGTTAGGGGTAACCCGCCCCGGTTGTAGGGGAGATGGGGATCGGCGCGTGAGCAGCGTCATAACCGTGACGGACCGTGCCTGATCGTCTTTTCCAAATACCCCCCGGGAAAAGGCGATCGAGGGACCGTCATCCACGGAGGGTGACCGGAATTCCGGCCGGACATCACGCGATTCCGGAGCGCGTGAAAACCGCGGCTTGTTCGCCCCGACCCCACTCGTCTAGCGTCGCGCTCACTCCGGACGGACCGCCGAATCCTGCCACCGACCGGAATCCACACTCACCCGTACGAGGCAGGAGCGGGGGACCCAGGTACTACGCCGATCCCTCGAAGAAGGACGGCTCGGGGTGAAGTCGCGTGCGAACGCGGCCGGACATCTCCAGTCCGAACCCGACAGCTCACCTCGCAGGCGCCGGAGAGGAATTCGCCATGCCCGCAAAGGGTAAGCACCGCCGCGTCAAGTCCAGCCGTCTGACCCGCGGCATCGCCGCCGCCGGTACCGGTGGCGCCGTCGTCGCCCTCCCGCTCCTCGGAGCCACCGGCGCCCACGCCGCCGAGCAGGCCGCCCCGGTCGCCGCGCCCGCCGTCGCCCAGGTGAAGGCCGCCGCCGTCGAGGCCGCGCCCGCCGGCACGAAGGCCGCGCCGAAGACGTACTCCGTCGTCCGCGGCGACTACCTGTCGAAGATCGCCGCCGAGCACCACGTCCGGGGCGGCTGGCAGAAGCTCTACCAGGACAACCGTCAGGTCGTCGGCGAGGACCCCTCGCTGATCCTGCCCGGCATGAAGCTCACCCTCGGCGCGAAGGGCACCGCGAAGCCCGCCGCGCACAAGAGCGCGGAGAGCTCCGGCAAGAACGGCGACACCCCGCGCGCCTCGCGGAGCAGCGAGCGCTCCTCGGCCCCGGCCGCCGCCGAGGCCGCCACCGCGTCCGCCCCGGCGTCGTCCTCCTCGGCCGGCACGACCTCCTCCTCCGGCTGGGTCGCGCCCGTCAGCGGCGGTCTCGGTACCCCGTACCACGCCTCGGGCTCCATGTGGTCCTCCGGCTACCACACCGGTGTCGACTTCATCGCCTCGACCGGCACCACCGTCGTCGCGGTCGGCCCCGGCACCGTCTACTCCGCCGGCGACGGCGGCGCGTACGGCAACCAGGTCGTCATCCAGCACGCCGACGGCACCTTCTCGCAGTACGCCCACCTGTCCTCGATCTCCGTCTCCGCCGGCCAGACCGTCACCGGCGGCCAGCAGATCGGCCTCTCCGGCGCGACCGGCAACGTCACCGGCCCGCACCTGCACTTCGAGATCCGGACGGGTCCGGAGTACGGCTCCGACATCGACCCGCTGGCGGCCCTGCGCTCGCACGGCGTGAGCATCTGACGCACCATCGGCGCCCTTCGGCGCCTTTGCGGCACCTCTCGGCAGCGGAGGCCCGGCACACCTGTGCCGGGCCTCCGGCGTATTCCGGCTTGGCGGAATCTTTATCGGTGGCATATGTCACCCGCCGTCAACCCCTCCTTACGGTCGCGTAGGTCACAACCAAAGGTGAAGGATGTGCTCCCGTGGCAGACGATTCGAGATCAACAGACAAGAACGCATTCGGGTCGTACGCGGCGATCGGTGACAGCTTCACCGAGGGCGTCGGAGACCCCGGGCCCGACGGGACGTACGTCGGCTGGGCGGACCGCTTCGCGGTCCTGCTCGCCGACCAGCTGCCGGAGCACGACGCCTTCCGCTACGCCAACCTGGCCGTACGCGGGCGCCTCCTCGACCAGATCGTGGCGGAACAGGTCCCCCGGGCGAAGGAACTCGCCCCCGACCTGGTGACCTTCTGCGCGGGCGGGAACGACATCATCCGCCCCGGAACGGACCCCGACGAGGTGGCCGAGCGCTTCGAGCGCGCCGTCGCCGACCTCACCTCCGCCGTCGGCACGGTCATGGTGACCACCGGCTTCGACACCCGGGGCGTGACCCTCCTCAAGCACCTGCGCGGCAGGATCGCCACGTACAACGGTCACGTCCGGGCCATCGCGGACCGCTACGGCTGCCCGGTCCTCGACCTGTGGTCGCTGAGGTCCGTCCAGGACCGGCGCGCCTGGGACGACGACCGGCTGCACCTGTCGGCCGAGGGACACACCCGCGTCGCGCTGCGCGCCGCCCAGGTCCTCGGCCTGCCGGTGCCCGCCGACCCGGACCAGGCCTGGCCGCCGGTCCCGCCGCGCGGCACGCTGGAGGTGCGCCGCGACGACATCCACTGGGCCAGGGAGTACCTGGTGCCCTGGATCGGGCGGCGGCTGCGCGGCGAGAGCTCGGGCGACCACGTCGAGGCGAAGCGCCCCGATCTCATGCCGCTGTAGGCCTCAGGCCCCGCCCGCCGGGGGCGCGGCCGGGATCCGCTCCAGGACCCCGCCCGCGAAGACGTCGTACAGCGGCAGCGTCTCCAGGTGGACGTAGCCGATGTGGCAGTCGCACAGGGCGAGGGGGCAGGTGCGGGGACGCAGGGCGGCGCGGTACGAGCCGTCGTACAGGTTCCCCAGCTCGGCCCTGACGAAGTGGCAGCGCCGCACCGTCCCCTCGCCGTCCACCGAGATCACCGACTCGCCGGTGCGGCAGGGCAGCCCCGCCGAGCGGTGCGGATGCCGGCTGTACGGGAAGAGCGGGTCCAGCTCGGTCCAGCCCCCGGCCTCCGCGTCGGTGTACGTGTGCCCCTCGGCCGCGTTCACCCAGAGGTAGACGTGCGGCGGCAGGGCGGCCCGCAGCCGGCGGGCGTCCTCCCGGTGCTCGGGCAGACCGACCACCCCGACGCTGTACCGGACGCCCCGCTCCGCGAGCTCCCGGCACCTGGCGAGGAACCGCTCCTGCGGCGTCTGCCCCGGGTGGTACGTGCACCAGAGGGCCACGCTCTCCGGGTCCGCGTCGGCCAGCCACTCGGTCCGGCAGCTCAGGTTGGTCTGGATCGCCACCCGCTCCACGTGCGGCAGCCGGGACAGCTCGACCAGCGCCCGCCGGTACCAGGAGCGGACGAGGCCCTCGCCCCACGGGGTGAACAGGATCCGCAGCCGGTCCCCGGTCTGCGCGGCCGCCCAGCCGGTGAACCGTTCGAGGGCGGCCCGGTCCGCGCGCAGCTGCTCGCGGCTGTCCCGGCGCTTGGCGAAGGGGCAGTAGGGGCAGTCGAAGTCGCAGGAGGCGAGCGGCCCCCGGTAGAGCACGGTGAGGTCCACGGTCGCCGCCTACTTCGTCTCGTACGCGGCCATCGCGGCCCGTACGGCGGGGGAGAAGAGCTCCGGGCCGAGCCCGTCCGAGTGGGCGAGCCCCTCGGGGGACAGCCGCAGCAGGCCCGCCGGGGCGTCCGCGATCCAGCCGTACTCCTCGAACCGGGCGAGCTCCGGGCCGAAGTCCGCGAACGGCGAGGACCCGAACCGCTCCTCGTACCCGGCGACCTCCATGCCCCCGGCCTGGAGCAGCGACTGCAGCAGATGACGCCGCCGGGCCTCGTCCGCGTCCACCGCCCGGCCCACCTCGGCGCGGGAGAAGTCCTCCGTCTCCGTGTACGCGTCGATGATCGAGCGGATCTCCCGCATGTCCACGGCGTAGTCGAAGGAGTAGTGCAGCGCCGAGGTGTACGAGCGGGCGCCGCAGCCCAGGCCGATCATGCCGTCCGTCTGGCAGGCGTAGTCGTCCGGTCCGGCGGGACCGGCGTCCGCCCGGCGGAACATCCGCATCGACACCTGCTCGTAGCCCTGCGCCAGGAGGTGGTCCCGGCCGTACCGGTAGAGCCGGAGCCGGTGCTCGTCCCACGCGCGGTCGGCCGCCGCCGGGTCCTGGATCCGGCCGAGGCCGGTGAGCGGGCGCACGTACAGCGGATACAGGTACAGCTCCTCGGGCCGCCAGGCGAGGGCCGCGTCCAGCGACACCCGCCACGACCTCTCCGTCTGCCCGTCGATGCCGTAGATCAGGTCGATGTTGAGCACCGGCACCCCGGTGTCCCGGATCCGGCCGAGCGCCGCCTCGACGTCCGCGCGGTGCTGCGGCCGGACCGCCGCCCGCGCCTCCGCCTCCACGAAGCTCTGCACGCCGATGCTGAGCCGGGTCGCGCCGCGGTCCGCCAGGAGCGCGAGCCGGTCGGCCGTCGCGGTCGCGGGGGAGGTCTCCACGGAGAGCGGCACCGCCCGCAGGTCCACCCCCGTCCGCCTCTCGGCGATGTCGCACAGCCGCTCCAGCTCGGCGGCGGTGAGGAAGGTGGGCGTGCCGCCGCCGAACGCGGCCGTCGCGAACCGCACCGGCGACGCGTCCCCGAGGGCCTCGCGGACGGCGGCGGCCTGCCGGTCGAGGGCGTCGAGATAGCGGGTGGTCAGCTCGTCCGGGGCGCCGATCCGGGTGAAGAGGTTGCAGAAGCCGCAGCGGACCTCGCAGAACGGTATGTGCGCGTAGAGGGAGAGCGCGTCCTTCGGCTCCCCGGCCCAGAGCGCGGCCAGACCGGGGCGCCCGGGGAGCGCGCGGTACGCCGTCTTGTGCGGATAGGCGTAGACGTAGCTCCGGTACGGACGGGGGGTGTCGCCCGGGGAAGGGCGGGCGGTGCCGCTCGGGGAAGTGCGGGTCGTGGCGCTCATGCCGCCACCCCGCCCTCGGGCCCGGCCAGGACGAACTGCGCGTACGGCACGGTCCACACGACCTCGTGGCCCAGCCGGTGCCCGGTGAAGCCGTCCTCGCCGTACGCGGTGCCGTGGTCGGAGCACACGATCGCGAAACAGGGGCGGCGGCGGCTCATCGCGGCGAAGAGCCGCCCGATGTGCCGGTCGACGTACTCCAGGGCCGCCGCGTGGGTCTCCCGGGAGTCGCCGGCCTCGCGGGTCGCGCCCGGCAGATGGAACCAGTTGGGCTGGTGCAGCGCCGACACGTTGACGAAGAGGAACAGGCGCTCCTCCCGCGGCAGCCCGGCCACGACCTCCTCGGCACACGCGACCTGGGACTCGAAGGAGCGGGGGGAGGCGACGCCGAAGGAGGGCTCCCAGTGGCTCTCCTCGAAGAGACCGGGGAGCACGGAGCCGAGCGGCGGCTGCTTGTTGAAGAAGCCGACGCCGCCCACGCAGACCGTCCGGTAGCCCGCGCCCGCCAGTGCGGACACGATGTCAGGGGAGTCGTGGACCCAGGTGCCGCCGGCCGTCGACTCGCTGCCCGCGAAACGGGCCGCGAACAGCCGGGGGTGGGGTCCCTGCGCCGCCGGGGTCGGCAGGAAGCCGGCGAAGATCGCCTGGTGGGAGGCGTACGTGAAGCTCCCGGGCGCGTGCCGCCGCTCCCAGACGCCGCCGGGGAGGTGGCGCGCCAGGTTCGGGATGCGGCCCTCCGCCGCGAGCTCGGCCGCCACGTCGTACCGGAGGGTGTCGAGGGTGACCAGGAGCAGGTCGTGGCTGCCGACGATCGCGTTCATGTCGGGCTGGTTCACGGGGTGCTCGTTCCTGTGGTGCGAGAGGGGTACGTGAGGGGTGAGAGGCCTGAGGTGGAGCCGGGGAACTGCGCCGCCACCTGGGCCCCGTACGTGTCGAGTCCCTCGGCGCCGCCGCCGGGCAGGCCCGTCAGGCCGGGCAGCAGATCGCCGAAGGCGTTCACCTCGCCCACGGCGAACCGCCGCCAGCCGCTCGCGGGCAGCAGGTCGACACCCACGCACCGGGTGCCCGGGAAGACGGCGGCGGCCCGCTCGCAGACCCCGAGCGCGTCCTCCCAGCGGCCCCCGGCCGCGGCGATCGCCGCCCGGGCGGCGCCGAGATCGCCCCGGGCGCCGCCCAGGTGCAGATTGGTCATCGGGGAACGGCTGGTGCGGAGCACGGCGTGGGTGGCACGCCCGTCGACCACCACCACCCGCAGATCGGCCGCCCGGCCGCCCTGGGTCGCCTTCGGCACCCAGCGCTCGACGTGCAGACCGTCGGGGGCGAGGGCGTCCACGATCGCGGCGACCTCGCGCTCGCTCGTGTAGCGCCGGACCCGCAGGGAGTTGAAGAGGCGCCCGTCGGGCGCCCGCTCCACCGAGGTGGTCGCCTGGACCCGGCCCGCGCCGTTCGTCTCCACCGCGAGCACCCCCGAGGCGGAGGAGCCGTGCGCGAGCTTCACGAACACCCGGCGCAGACCCGCCCCGGCGGTCAGCGCCCGCACGTCCGCCCAGCCGCGCACCACCGGGGCGCCGGGTCCCGAGGTCGGCGACTCCGGCACCGGGACACCGGCCGCCCGGAGCAGGCCGTGCCCCAGCCGCTTGTCGAACAGGACGGCGAGCTCGGACGGGTCGTCGACCAGGACGGCGCCCGCCTCCGCGACGCAGCGGCCGAGGTCCGCCACGGCGGCGGTGAACCGTCCGTACCACCGGCCGGTGCCCTCGACCCGGGCCGGATCGTCGACCCCGCGCAGGAGCAGGTCGGCCTCCGGGTCCTCACCGGGGGAATCCAGCCGCACCGTCTCGCCCCCGGCGAACCGCGCCCGGCCCCGGAGCACGTCCGGCCAGGACACCGCCCGCGCCCCGGGCAGCCCGGCGGTCCGCAGCGCGTCCTGGAAGAACGCGACGCGGCGGCCCGCCGGATCGCCGACGACCACGAGGCGCGGGCCGGAGGTCATTCGGCGACCGCGACGTAGCGCCAGACGTCCCCGTCGCCGTCGTCCTCCGCCACCTGCGCGTCACCGAGGTCGACGGTCACGCCGTGCGGGACGAGCGCGGCGCGGACCCGCTCGGCCATCGCCGCCGACAGGTAGTGGTGGGACAGGTCGAGGTGGGTGAGGTGGGTCAGCGGCTGCCCGTCGAGGAGGGCCGCCGCGCCCTCGTCGGTGAGCACGCCCATGGACAGGCCGAGCCGCTCGATCCGGGCGACGACCGGCGCGCCCGCGACGGCGGCGGCCACGGCGTCCTGGATCACGCTGTCGCACAGGCCCAGCTCGCGCAGGGCGGGGAAGGCGGTGCCGGCGAGCAGCGGCGCCAGGTCGTCGGGGGTGCTGTCGCCGCCGTACTCGTCGGTGCCGAGCCAGAGTTCCAGCTTCTCCAGGGCGGGCAGGTCGCTGCCCACGATGCCGCGCACCACGTCGGCGGGGAGACCTCCGGTCTGCACGACCAGGGCCCGCAGGCCCTCGTGCCGGATGGACGGGAAGGCCAGCTCCGAGCCGCCGCGCACCCCGAACTCCCGGAGCCCCGGGTAGGCGGCGAGCAGCGGGGTCACGTCGGACTGGATGATCCAGCTGATCTCGCAGTCCTCCCCGGTCATGTCGCCGAGGAAGACCGCCTCCAGGCCCGTCAGCCGGTTGTTCGCGCCGATCAGCGCGGTGACGATGTCGGCGGACGAGTTCTCGTAGGCCTCGTCCCAGCCGCCGACGACCAGCGCGCGCACCCGGCCCGTGTCCACCGTCTTCAGGAACCGCTCGAACCGCGGCCCCCACAGCTCGTCCCCGGGGTCGGAGTACGTCGGCGCGGAGATCCGCCAGGCGACCGCGTCCGTCCCGGGCAGCTCGACCTGCGCGTCCGCGCCCGGGAAGTCGAACACGGGCAGGCCGTGGAATTCCTGCAGGTAGGTGCCAACGGTCATGGCGGCGCTCCAGACAACGGTCGGGGTGGGTCGGCTGATGGAGAGAGTTGTACCAAGCGGCACCGACAACACCCCCGGCCGGGGCGCTTCCGGATCGATTGTCAGTGGTGGGTCCTAGCGTCGTTCTCGTGTCCGGCCGCACGTGCCGGACGGGTTGGGGAGAGCCATGTACCGGCAGGGAGACGTGCTGATCGTGCCCGTCGCGGAGGCGGCGGTACCGGAGCGGGTGAAGGGGGCGGCGGGAGAGCCGAGGGACGCCCGGGGGCGCCTGGTCCTCGCCCTCGGCGAGGTCACCGGGCACGCCCACGCGATCCCGGGCCCGGGCCGGCTCGTGCCGGAACCGGGGCCCTTCGGCCCGCTCCTGCTCGAACTGCCCGAGGGCGGACGGGTGGTGCACGAGGAGCACGCGCCCATACCGCTCCCCAGGGGCTGGTACCGGGTGGTGCGGCAGCGGGAGTACGTGCCCGGCGCGTACCGGATCGTCGCGGACTGACGTCCGCAGGAGAGAAGTGAAGGACATGGGGGAGATCGAGATGAACCGCACCACCGCCGCGGACAGGTGGCGGGCCGTCGCCGCCGCCACCGGGCCCGCCGACCGGGCCGCCGCCGAGGCCGGCGTCCGGCTCGCGTACCGCACGGCCGGCCTCGCCGAGCCGGAGCGCGTCCTGTGGGCGGACTCGCCGCTCGCCGCCGTCACGCTCGTACGGCACCTGGCGGACCGGGGCCGTTCGGTACGGGACGAGGTGCGCACCCGGCCGTGGGCCGAGGAGCGCCGCCGCCTCCACGACGCGCTCGGCCCGGCCGGCTGGGCGGCGCACTGGCAGGCGACGGGCGCGCACCTGTGGGACCGGACGCGGAGCCTCGCCGACCGGATACGGGCGGGGGTGGCGGAGGCGTCGGGCCCGGCCGCGGACGTCGCGGGAGCGGGGGAGGCGGCGGGGGCCGGGGAGGCCGAGGTGCGGCTGCTGCTGCTCGACGCCGTGCTCGGCCAGCACGACGCGGCCTGGCTCGCCGCGTTCGACGGACACGGCGACCGGCTGGCCGGCCTCGCCGCCGTCGCCGGGCACGCCGGCTGGTGGTGGCCGTACGAGCACGCGGTCGTGGTCTGCGAGCGCCCCGTCGAGCTGCACCGGGACGAGGCCGGCCGCCTCGACCGGGGCGACGGGCCCGCGCTCGCCTTCCCCGACGGCTTCGCCCTGCACGCCTGGCGGGGCATGGCGGTGTCCGCCGCCTTCCTCGCCGGTCTCGCCGGACTCACCCCCGCGCGGATCCGCGACGAGGAGAACGCCGAACTGCGGCGCGTGATGCTGGAGTACTACGGCTACGACCGCTACCTCGCCGCCTCCGGAGCCCGGCACGCGCACAGTGACGAGACGGGTGTGCTCTGGCGGATCGAACTCGCCGACGACGAGGACGTGGTGATGGTCGAGGTGGTCAACTCCACGCCCGAGCCGGACGGCACCCACCGCACCTACTGGCTGCGGGTGCCGCCCGCGACCAGGACCGCGCGGGAGGGCGTGGCCTGGACCTTCGGGCTCCGGCCCGAGGTGTACGAGCCGCTCGTCCAGACCTGAGCACCCTGCCCGGGGCAGGGCACGGTTGGTGCGGAGAGGTGAAGGGAGCCGCCGGTCAGGAGTGGCGCGCGGGAGGCGGCGGCGCCGGGTGCTGGGATGTGCCCGCCGGAGACCCGGCACCCCCAGCCCCGAAGGGACCGCCCGTGACGATCCGCCGGCCCAGCGCCGCCCGTACCGCCCGACTGCTCGCCGCCACTGCCGTGCTCGGCGGCCTCCTCACCGGGACCGCGGCGCCGGCCCTGGCCGCCGCGCCCGCGCGGACCGCCCTCCGCGACACCGTCCCGGCCACCGCCACGGTCACCGTCACGGGCAACGGCCGTGCCTCCGCCGCGCCCGATCTGGCGCTCCTGTCGGTCGGGGTCGAGGCCGCCCGGCCGACGGCGAAGGAGGCGATGGCGGCGCAGAGCACGGCGGCCGAGGCGCTGCTCGACGTCCTGCGCAGGCAGGAGATCGAGGACCGGGACATCCGCACCGACAGCCTCTCGCTGACCCCGGTCTACACCCAGACCAAGGACGGGGAGAGCAAGGTCACGGGCTATCAGGCGGCGCAGTCCTTCTCCGTGAAGGTCCGCGTCATCGACAGGACCGGCCAGGTCGTCGGCGCGGTGAACGACGCCACGGGGAGCGCGGGCCGGGTCAACGGCGTCGTCTTCGACGTCGCCGACCCCTCGGCGCTCCGGGCCAAGGCCCGCGAGGCGGCCTACCGGGACGCGTACGACAAGGCCTCGCAGCACGCGCGGCTGAGCGGTCACCGGCTCGGCCGGCTCGTCTCGCTGAGCGAGGGCGAGTCCGTGCGCCCGGGCCCGGGCGCGGCCCCCGGCGTCTCCGCGGACGAACCGGGCGTTCCGCTGGCGCCGGGCGAGATCGAGGAGCAGGTCACGGTCTCGGCGGTCTACGAGCTGGTCTGACGAGGGCCGGTCGGCGAGCCGCTCCGAGCGGGACCCCGACCGCCGCCGCCCGGCCGCGCGCCGTCGGACCCGGGGGCATCCTCCGGTGCCGATGCCGATGCCGATGCCGATGCCGATGCCGATGCCGGTGTCTGTGTCTGTGTCGGCGTCGGTGCCTGTCGTCCGTCTGCGGCGGGTTCCGCGGGGCGCTCCGCCGGGAGGTCCAGTTCGCGGGAGAGGGCCTCGTCCGCCCAGCGGAGCATCGCGCCGCGGGAGAGGGAGCCGGGGTAGGCCGTCGTCTGGACGGCGAGGCCGTCCAGGAAGGCGGTGAGCCGCCAGGCCGCCGCGGCCGGGTCCGCGCAGCGGAACTCCCCGGCGGTCACCCCCTCCTCGATGACCCGGGTCAGGGCCGCCTTCCACTCCTGGTCGAGGGAGGCGGCGACCCGGCGCAGCTCGGGGTCCCGGAGCGAGGCCGCCCAGCCCTCGATCCACAGCCGCCAGCCCTTGGCCTGGCCTGTCGGGGCGTACCAGCGCACCGCGGCCCGCAGCCGCCGCTCCGCCGTGGAGCGCCGTCCGAGGATCCGTCCCAGCTGGCCGAGGTCGGCCTCGGCGGCGTGCGCGAAGGCGGCGGCGACCAGCTGTTCCTTCGACGAGAAGTGGTAGAGCACGAGCGCGTTGCTCACCCCGAGGGCGGCGGCCACGTCGGAGATCCGGACGGCCGCGACTCCGCGCGCCTCGATCTGCTCGACGGCGGCCCCCAGCAGTTCGTCCCGCCGCTCGGCCACGCTCAACCGCACTCTCGCCACGCGGTGCAGCCTACACAGCACATGACAAGAGCATGATCGTCCACGGCTGCGGCGCGTGGTGGGTTCAGTACCAGCCGTAGCGTTCGGCGATGACGGGCAGTCGCTCGTCCACCAGCGCGTGCGCCGCGGCGCGCGGGCTGACGCCGTCCGCCTCCGCCCGGTCGAGCATCCCGCCGACGAGCGTCCGCATCGAGCGCCGTACCCGGTCGAAGGCCTGGTCCGCGTCGGCCTCGACGTCGCCGAAGAGCGTCCACCACCACCAGGCGTTGGTGCACGAGTTCACGACCACGTCCGGCAGCACGGTCACCCCGCGCGCGGCGAGCGCCTCCTCGGCCTCCGGCAGGACCGGCATGTTGGCCGCCTCGGCGATCCAGCGGGCGGTGATCAGGGCCTGGTTCGCGCCGTCGATCGCGTACGAGACGGCCGCCGGGACGAGCACCTCGGCGTCGGCCGAGAGCCAGGCGTCCCCCGGCTCCTCGCGGTCGCCGGGCCGCAGGGCGGTGCGGTCGACGGCCCCGTGGGCGTCCCGGGCGGCGAGCAGCGCCTCGACGTCGAGGCCGTCGGGGTTCGTGATCGTGCCCCGCACGTCGGCGACGGCCACCACCCGCAGTCCGGCCCGGGCCAGGAAACGCGCGGTCGCCCCGCCCATGGTGCCGAGGCCCTGCACGGACACCCGGGTCCCGGCGTGCGGCCGTCCGGCCCGGTCGAGGGCGACGAGCACCGACTCGGCGACCCCGAGGCCGCCGACCAGCTCGTCGAGCCCGATGCCGTCCACCTCGATCGCGAACGCGTCGGCGAGCCGCTTCCGGGCCGCGGCCTCGTCCTCCAGGAGCGGGTAGACGGCCTGCACGGAGGAGACGAGGCCGGCCTCGGCCACCGCCCGGTCGACCAGGTCCTGGGTGAGCCCGAGGTCCTCCCCGGTGGTCCAGAACCGCTCGACGTACGGCCGCATGGCGCGCAGGTACCGCACGAGCACCCCGTACGCCTCGGGGGAGCGCGGGTCGCAGTCGATGCCGCCCTTGGCGCCGCCCAGCGGCACGTACCGGGCGGACGGGTCGTAGTGCAGGGCCTCCTTCATGGTCATGCCCCGGGCCAGCCCGGCGACCTCCTCCGCCGTGCACCCCTCCCGCATCCGCAGCCCGCCGCTGGCCACCCCGCGCACCAGCCGGTCGACCACCAGGTGGCCCCGGCGCCCGGTCACGTGGTCGGTCCATCCGATGGTCAGCAGGGGGGTGGGGCTCATCGCGGATCTCCTCGTCGGGGACGGGCCGGCAGGGCGGTCGTACTGAACAGTGGTTCAGTATGGCCGACCGCCCGGCGGTCTTCGGCGCGGGCCGCCCATAATGGAACGACCCCAGAGATCAGGAGGTCCTGTGACCGGTACCGGCTCCGACCGTTCCCCCCGGGCCCGGCTGCGCGCGCTGCGCCCGGAGTCCTTCGGCGCGGATCCCACGGGTGAGCGCCTCGCCCGGATCCGCCGCTCGCCGAATTTCAGGGACGGGATCTTCCAGAACCCCGAGCCGGCGCGACGCGGGCCCTCCGGGTCGAGCGTCGAGCTCGCCAAGATCTACTTCGAGAAGGAGGGGCGTGCGCGCCGAGCCCCCACCGGCGCGATCCCCGTCCACCCCACCACCCTCGCCGACCTGGCGAAACCCCCGGCCACCGGTCTGCGGCTGACCTGGATGGGGCACTCCGGCGTCCTCGCGGAGATCGACGGCCACCGGGTGCTGTTCGACCCGGTCTGGGGCGATCGCTGCTCCCCCTTCCCCTTCGCCGGCCCCAAGCGGCTCCACCCGGTGCCCCTGCCGCTCGCCGCGCTCGGCCCGGTGGACGTGGTCGTGATCTCGCACGACCACTACGACCACCTCGACCTGCCGACGATCAAGGCGCTCGCCGGCACCGACACCCTCTTCGCGGTGCCGCTCGGCGTCGGGGCGCACCTGGAGCGCTGGGGCGTGTCCGCCTCCCGGCTGCGCGAGCTGGACTGGAACGAGTCCACCGCGATCGGCGGCCTGACGCTCACGGCCACCCCCGCCCGGCACTTCTGCGGGCGCGGACTGCGCAACACGCAGCACACGCTCTGGGCGTCCTGGGTCGTGCAGGGGCCTGCCCACCGGATCTTCCACAGCGGCGACACCGGTTACTTCTCCGGTTTCGCGGACATCGGCGCCACCCACGGCCCCTTCGACGCCACCATGATCCAGATCGGTGCGTACTCGGAGTTCTGGACCGACATCCACATGACTCCGGCCGAGGGCGTCCAGAGCCACCTCGACCTTCAGGGCGGCGCCCCGGGCGGGGTGCTGCTGCCGATCCACTGGGGCACGTTCAACCTGGCCCCGCACCCGTGGGCGGAGCCGGGCGAGTGGACGAGGGACGCGGCCGAGGACGCCGGCCAGGCGGTGGCGTTCCCCCGCCCCGGTGAGCCGTTCGAACCCGCGGGGAAGCTGCCGGGGGAGTCGTGGTGGCAGGCGGTCTCCCGCCCGATCCCGCGCCCGTGGCGCCGCCCGCGGCGGGCGGAGACCGCGTCCGGGGCGCGGAGCGACGATCTCGACCTCGCGGGCGACAGGTGACCGCCGCCACGGCCCCGCCGCCGTGACCACCGGCGCCGGCGCGGCCGCGGCCTGCCCCGTCGGGGGGAACGCCGTGCCGCGCGGATCAGCGCCGCGGCGCCGGAGGTGAGTCCACGCGGCGGATCCGGCAGCGCGCCGTGCCGGCGATGCGCAGGCTGATCCCGGCGGCGACCTCCAGATCGGTGTCCACGGCATCGAACTCGTAGACCCGCAGGAGCATCGCCAGCACCATCACCGACTCCAGCATCGAGAAGTGCTGCCCGATGCAGGCGCGCGGGCCCCCGCCGAAGGGGAAGTAGGCGTAGCGCGGGCGGGTCGCCTCCGCCTCCGGGGTGAACCGGTCGGGGTCGAAGCGCTCCGGGTCCGGCCAGTAGCGCGGGTGGCGGTGCGTGACCCACGGCGCCAGCATCACGTCGGCGCCCGCCGGGATCGTGTGGCCGTCGATCTCGCTCGCGGCGACCGCGCGGCGGCCGGTGACAGGGGCCGCGGGGTAGAGCCGCATGGCCTCCTTGAGCACCCGTGTGAGGTACGGGAGGCGGTCGAGGTCGGTGGCATCGGGCGTGCGGTCGCCCAGGGCGCCGTTGACCTCGTCGCGCGCCCGGGTCTGGATCTCGGGGTGGCAGGCCAGCAGGTGCAGGGCGAAGGCGAGCGAGGTCGCGGTCGACTCGTGCCCGGCGAGCAGGAAGATCAGCATCTGGTCGCGCAGTTCGGTGGCGTCGAGCTCCCCGTCCTCCGCGTTCGTGGCGGCGGCGAGCAGCGACAGCAGGTCCTCGCCCTGGGGAGCCGTGCCGCTGCGCCGTTCGGCGACGATCGCGTCGCACACGCGGTACAGCTCGTTCACCGCGGCGGCCGCCCGCCTGTTGCCCGGGGTGGGCCAGTCGCGGGGGATGGTCACGGGGGAGTAGCCGCGGCGCATCGTGTACTCGGTGATGACCGGGAAGCACCGGTCGACGACGTCGATGGTGGCCTCCACGTCGGTGCCGAAGAGGATCCGGGCGACCGCGCGCAGCGCGAGGCGCATCATCTCGTGGGAGAGCTCGACGGTCCCGTCGGGCGCCTGCTCCCAGGCGGCGAGGGTCACCTCGGTCTCGGCGACGACGGCGCCCGCGTACCCGTCCACCCGACGCTTGGTGAACAGCGGCTGCACCAGCCGCCGTTGGCGCAGGTAGTCCTCGTCCTGGCTGGTCAGCAGACCGTTGCCGAAGGAGTCCCGGATCTCCTGGTAGAAGTGGTTGTCCTTGCGGAAGTTGGCCGCCTCGGACCCCAGCACCTGGTGGGCGCCCTCCGCGGAGAACACGCAGTGCATCTCGGCGCGCAGCCCCGGCGGGCCCGCGGTGATCCGTACGACGTCGCCGTGCGCGTGCATCGCGCGCAGATAGGTGCCGAGCGAGTCCGATTTCAGGTCGAAGAGCGATCCGAGCAGGGGGACTCCCGCGTGCTGGGGAATCTCCTTGCCGCCGCCGCCGCCGCTGCTGCCGTCGCCGTCGCCGTCGTCGCCGCCGCCGGTCCGTATGCGCGCCGCTTGCGTCATGTCCGTCACTTCCGTTGCCTCCATCGCCGTGCCCTGCCCCTGGATCTCGTCCTCGCGGCCGACTCTCGCGGCCCGCGTCACAGCTGTTCGCCCATGAAGTCCAGGATGTGACCGAAGACGTCCAGCGCGGCGGCCCGGCCGATGAACGCGTCCGCGTGGCCGTAGCCCGGGATCTCGGTGTACCGGACGTCCAGTTGCGGCTGCCGGGCGCCGAGCACCTCGTGGCAGAGCTTCTGGGAGTCCATCCACGTCCTGTTCTCGCTGCCGGACATCAGGAGCACCGGGCAGTCGATCCGTCCGGCGTGGTCCAGGGCGTTCTCCGGGAGCGCCCTGTAGCGGTCGTCGCCGTGGTGCCAGCGCACGACGCTGCGCGCCAGGTCGATCCGCCGCAGATGCGGGACGATCCACGTGGGCGCGGGGCCGAACAGCTCCGCCAGCCGGTCGTGCGTGGTCTCGGACAGGTGGTCGTGCACGTACAGCGAAGCACCCATGCCCCAGGCGGAGTTGTGCAGGATCTGGCAGGTGGCGTCGGGGCAGTCCGCCTTCCAGGAGGCCAGGGCGAACAGCGGGGTGTACTTCGACCAGAGCCCGACCTTGCGGAAGTCCACCGGGATGTGGTCGACGCGGGACCGGAGCAGTTCGCCGCCCAGGGCCATCCGCAGCGACGTCGTGCCCGCGAACCTGGGCGTCAGGAAGGCGCCCTGCGCCACCACGCCGGCCAGCCCCGGTACCAGGCCCGCGGCCATGCTCATCGACAGCGTGATCGCACCCACGCAGTGCGCGACGACGAACAGCGGCCGGTCGCCGATCCGCCGCCGGATGTGTGCCACCGCCTCGGGGATGTCGTACAGGGAGACGTCGTCGTACGTGTACGCGCGGCCGGTGGCGTTGTACGGAAGGCGGCAGCTGCCCCGCCAGTCCAGCAGCCACGGTTCGTACCCCCCGTCCAGCAGCACCTCGACCAGGTTGCGGGTCTCGGGCTGGACGAACATGTCGGAGGAGGCCGTGTGGCCGTGCAGGAGCAGCACCGCCGGCCGGTCGTCGTGGCCACGGGAGACCCTGGTCAGGCCGATGCGCGTGCCGTCCCCGGCCCGCAGCGGGACCTCTTCGACGGTCGCCTCGTCGAGGCGGGCGTACAGCGGCCTCAGGGTCGTGGCCGATCGCTGCGTCATCGCTCGCTGGGTGGCCGCTCGCCGGCTCGTCGCTCGCAGGATCATCGGTCGCGCTCCGTCGGTGTCGGTGTCGGTGTCGGGCGCAGGTCGAGAAGGTCCGCGCCGGCCCGGGCGAAGGGACCCAGCAGGCCACGGCCCACCTCCATGCCGAACCAGGCGAGCCAGGTCAGCTTGGCGGCCCGCTTCTCCTGACCGGACAGCCGTGGATCGACCCGGATGCCGTCGACCTGTTCGCGTACGTAGCTGTCGCCGGGCACGACGACCTGTCCCTCCAGGCTCGCCGGCTCGCCCTCGCGGCCGAGCGCGACGGTCAGGGTGCGCGTCTGACGCCACAGGTCCCGCCGCGCGCGGGCGAACTTCCGGCCCTCCAGCCACCACACCCGGCCGTCGCGGTCGCGCAGCCGCAGCCGGTAGCGCAGCAGCGTGTGGCGCAGACCGTGCTCCTCCGGGATCCCTCCCTGCGGGCGGACCCACAGGTCGCCCTGCTCGACCACGAGGGGTTCGGGGTGCAGCAGGGCGCAGGAGAGCTCCCCGCGGATGTCGATCCGGCGCTCCCGCTGCAGCTGGTACATGCTCGCGATCGACAGGGTCAGCTTCAGCGTGCACGCGGTGCCGGCGGGTTCGCCGACGGGTCCCAGGGTCCCCTCCATCGTCTCCGGGAACCACAGGTACGGCGGATCGTCCCGCTCGGGGAGGCGGCCGAGCCCGTCCCGCGCCAGCTTCTCGAAGGTCTTCAGCTGCGCCTGTGCGTCGTAGCGGGCCGCGGGCGGCAGGTTCCGCGCGGAGACGAACGCGTCCGTCCGCTCACTGGTGCACGCCGGTGCCCGCAGCGTCGCCTCGCACAGTTTCACGGCCGTGGGGCTCTCCAGCACCCGTGCCAGGAAGTCCAGTTCGGGGACGGGATCGGCCTTCAGCCGTGCCACGGTGCCGGCCCGCCACTCCTCCCAGTCCTGCACGCGGACGCCCATCCCGCCGAGCGACATCTCGCGCACGAGGTCC
Organism: Streptomyces sp. NPDC059695; assembly: GCF_042733785.1. NCBI lineage: Bacteria > Bacillati > Actinomycetota > Actinomycetes > Kitasatosporales > Streptomycetaceae > Streptomyces > Streptomyces sp. NPDC059695. The sequence continues at coordinate 24,025 of NZ_JBHWFF010000007.1, forward strand.
GGCAGCGTGTTGGGCCGGCCCGTCAGGTGGTAGTTGTAGCCCCAGGCCCCGGGCTCCAGGACCACGCCCACCGCCACCCGGCTCACCCAGTCCACCGGGGCGCTGTTGAGGGAGCGGAACGCCGGCACCCTGCGGAAGCGGGCGATCGCCGAGGTCAGACCGCTGCTGAGGTCCTGGGGGTTGTAGGCACCCGTCCTGGTGTGCCCGGTGATGCCGCCGGGGCGCAGCATCGTGACGACCAGTCCGTGGTCACGGGCCCGCCGGAGCAGGGCCTCCGCGGCCCACTTCGACTTGTCGTACCCCGCGACCAGCCGGTCGATGTGCGCGACCGGGTCGTCCTCGCCCATGGAGGCGATGCCGACCTCGTTGAAGACGGCGACCGAGGAGACGTGGTGCAGCGGCTTCGGCCGTCCGGTCGCCGCGAGCTCCGCCAGCGTCAGCGGGCCCATCACGTTGCTCTGCCGCAGCGACGGGTAGCCGCGCAGGAAGTCCACCGCCGCGGCCACACCGACGACGGAGTCCACCTCCCGCGTCAGCGCCTCCCAGCGTTCGTCCGGGAGCCCCAGCCGCGGCTGCCGGATGTCGCCGGTGAGGACCGTGACCCGCCGTCGTATCTCGGAGGACCAGGGCAGGGCGTACGAGGACAGGGCGGCGCCCAGCCGCTTCGTCCCCTCCTCCTCGTCCGCCGCGCGCACCAGGCACACGACGTGCGCGTCGCTGTGCCGCAGCAGATCGAGCAGCATGTGACCGCCGAGGAAGCCGGTCGCACCGGTCAGCAGGATCCTGCGCGGTACGACCGGCTCCGGCGGGCCGGCCCACGGCAGGGCGTCGGCGCGGGCGAGGTCGGCCAGGATCAGATCGAGGTCCTCCTCGGCGGCGCCCGCCGGCACGGCTCGGGCGGTCGGCGCGGGGCCGGCCGGCACGCCCGCGGCGAGGCCGCCCGACATGCCCGGCGCAGGACCGGCCGACCCGTCCGGCACCGGCCGGGTCCCGTCGGCCGAGAGCCAGCCTTCGGCGATGCGGCGGGGCCTGGCATCGGCGAACACGTCGTCGAGGCCGACCTCCACACCGAGGTCGCGGGCCAGCGCGGCGACGAGTTCCACCGCGTTGACCGAGGTTCCTCCGGCGTCGAAGAAGTCGGTCTCGGGTCCCATGGCGCCGTCCGGCAGGAACCGGGCGGCCGCGGCGGAGATGGCCGCGGCCAGCCGCTCCACGTCCCCGGCCGGGCCGAGGCCCGCCTCGTGAACGCCCGCCGTCCCGGGCGGAGCCGTGGCCGTCGGCCGGACCAGGGCCAGCAGATCGGCCACGCTGAGCGGCCCGCCGCCCCGCTCGATCGACACCCCCGCCAGGTGCTGCCCGTCGCCGGGGCCGCTCACCGGCCCGTCCGCGTTCACGTCACTCATGGGGACCCTCTCACCGTGTGCTCTTCCCTTCGCCATCAGTGCCGCCAGGACCGGAACGCCCGCAGGTGCTCCGGGGTCGTCACGAGTTCCAGCCGCTCGTCGTCCGGACCGCCGCCGCCGAGCGCGGCCACCAGGCGCCGGGCCGGCGCGTTGCGCGGCGTGTGCTCCGCGGTGATCCGCACCGCCGCGCAGTCGAGCGCGTCCGCGCGGTCGGCCAGCCACTGGAGCAGCCGTTCCTCGACCCCGCGGCCGAGCGCACGGCAGCTGAGCGCCCAGCCCAGGACGTCCAGCCGGTCGCCGTCCCGACGGACCGCGAGCAGTCCGACCTGCCCGTAGTCGCCGAACCGGTCGCGGGCCGAGGCCGTCCAGACCTCGCCCCGCTGCCGCCACCGCTCCAGGTCGCGGCCGTCGGCCGACCGTGCGCGAAGGGTGAACTGGTTCGTGCGCCGGATGAGTTGGGCGGAGCGCTGGACGTCGGCCCCGGACACGGGCCGGATGTCGACCTCGAGCTTCAGCCCGTCGAGGAACTCCTCGAAGCCGACCTGCTCCCGTACGGCCTCCCGCACCCGTTCCTGCCGGTAGAACTCCGAACGCAGGGTGTCCTCGGCCGTCGCCGGGAGGGGGACCAGCGGCCACAGCCGTGACACGAAGGACTCCAGTTCCCCGACGGCCGGGCAGGTCACGGACAGCACCTCGGGCAGCGCGGCCCGCATGGAGGCGATCTCGACCGGGTTGTCGTCCAGGTACAGGAAGCTGTCCGGTCCGAGGCCGAGCGTCCGCGCCGCCTCCTCCAGCCGCTCGGCCTTGCGGCCCCACGCGGCGGAGACCACGCTGAAGTGCTCCGGCCGCAGGACGCTGTCGGGGCGTTCCAGGACGGCCCGCACGGTGGCCTCGTCGTTGTTGCTGACCAGGACCAGCAGGGTGCCGGCGGCCCGCCACTGCAGGAGGCGCCGTGCGAGCAGCGCGCGGGCACCGCCGAGGTCGACACCGTCGGGACCGCTCTCGCCCGCCACACCGCTCCAGAGGGTCTCGTCACCGTCGACGGCGATCACCTTCGGCGGGACCCGCAGGACCGTCCGGGCGACCTCGGCCAGGGTGAGGGCCACGGCCGCCTGGAACTGCGGGGTGTACGGCAGGTGGGCGAGCTCCTCGGTCCTGTCGTCGAAGGGATCGTCGACGGCATGGTGACGGGTCCAGTCGTCGGGGCCCAGGAGCGCGATGCCGGGCAGTTCCGACAGCTCTGCCGCGACGTCCCTCTCCCACCGTTCCAGCCGGTCGTCGCGGCGGGCGGACGGCACGAACCCGACGACCAGCGGCACCCGTGTCCGCTCGGACAGCGCCCGCAGGGCCGCCGGGTACTCGGTACGGAGACCGGCGAGCAGCTCGTCGGTGACCGGGCCGAACCGTTCCAGGTCGGTGGCCCTCAGGAGCACGGCACCGACGGCCGTCGAGGGCTGGGCGAAGACTCCGGAGGGATCCCGGAGGCCGGCCAGGACATGGTGGTACGGGGCCGTCACGACCGTCGTTCCGGAGCTCTCCGGCTGGTGTGACAGGCCGTCGCCCAGGGCCGCCTCACACATCAGGGGGAGATCCCCCAGGGCGAAGGTGGCCGCGAGGGCGAGCGAGGCGTTCGACGGCGGCTCCGGGACCGGCGCCGTGGCCGACGACGGTTCCGGTTCCGGTGTCGGGTGCGGTGCTTGTACCGGTTCCGGTTCCGGTTCAGGTTCAGGGCCCGGTTCCGGTTCCGGTATCGGTTCCGGTATCGGTGTCGGGGATGCCTGGGACGCGATCCGGGCCGGGGCGGACGGATCGTCCGCCGCCTCCGCGAGGAGACGCAGGTACTCCTCCCCGATCCCGGCGGCAGCCGCCCCGTCCATGATGTCCAGGTTGTGGTCCAGCCGCAGCCGGCCGATGCCCGGCGTCAGGGTGACCATCAGATCGATGTCGGAGTACCCGGTCCCGGACGGCAGGAACTCCATCGCGACGGGCCCGGCCTTCGCGGGCCGCATGTAGTTGAAGTAGACCTCGACCAGGGGGGCGTTCTCCCGGTACAGCCCCTGGGCGGCCAGCGCGGCCAGGGTGTCGGAGAACATGGCGCCCTGGGCCAGCACCTGCTCGAAGTGGCCGTCGGTGCGGCGCAGCACCTCGTCGATCCGCTCGCCCGGCACGGCCCGGGCCGGGAACGGCACCGGCACACCGAAGAAGCCGACCGCGTCGAACGCGCCGACGTGCATCCGGGTGTCCACCGGGACGGCGAGCACGAACCGGTCGCGCTCCCGCAGCCGGGCGAGGAGCACCGTCAGGACGCCCAGGCAGAAGGCCGCCGGAGTGATGGCCAGCCGGCCGGCGCGGGAGGCCACCCGGTCCATGAGCCCCTCGGGGAGCTCCAGCGCCACGCTGCCCGCCCGGAACGACCGTGTCCCGGGGCGGGGATGCGTGAGCGTCAGGTCGAGGCGCCGGCTGCCGTCGAACTCCGCCCGCCAGGCGGCCACCGCGCCGTCCGCGCCACCGACGGGCCGCGTCGCCGTCTGGGCCTGGAGCAGGAGGTCGATGTCACGGTCGGAGACGGTTCCGTCGAGCGGCGTGCCGGACAGCTCGGTGTCGATCTCGGCGGCCACCAGCAGCAGCGACTGGAGGTCGCTGACGCCGTGATGGGCGCCGAAGAGCAGGGTGCTGCCCCGGGCACCGCGGTCGAGCAGCTCGAAACGCCACAACGGTGCGGCGGCGAGATCGAACGGCGGCTCCAGCAGCTCCCGGAGCCGCTGGTCGACGTCGACCTCCGCACCCTCGCCGAGGTCCGACCACCGGAGCAGGGGCACGGCCGGGTCCTGTTCCACCCGCAGCCGCCGTTCCCGTCCGGCGTCCGTGAGGATCGCCGTACGCAGTGCCGCGTGCCGTCCGGCCAGCCGGGCGAGGATGTCCGTGAGCCGGCGCCGCGTGGTGGGCACGGTGAGCCGTACCGCGAGTCCGACGGCATGCGCCGCGCTCGGGACGCCCGGCCGCGCGCTGCGCAGCAGACGTACCACGTCCCGGGTCGCCGGACGCAGCGCGTACGCGGGCGCCCCGAAGCCGGAGCCGGAGTCCGGCGTCGGCACCGGCTCCGGTGCCGGTTCGCGCGGGCCGGGCTCCGCGACGCCGGCCCGCGCGACCAGCGCGTCGCGCAGCTCGCCCGCGAGGCCGCGCAGGTCCGCCGCCGAGAACACCGCCGACGCCGCGAGTTCGACGCCGAGCTCGCGGACGAAGGCGTTGCGCAGCCTGACGAGCATCAGGGAGTCGAACCCGAGCTGCTTCAGCGACGTGGCCGGGGTGAGGCCCGTGACGGTGCCGCCGGCCACCTCCTCCACCGTCGTCCGTACGTACGTCTCGAGCAGGTCGGTCTGCTCCCGCGCCGTCGGCAGGGCGAGCGCCCGGGCGACGAGTTCGGCGGAGCCCGGGGCGCCGGCCGGGGCGGGGACGAGATCGCGCAGGAGCGGACGCGACCGTGCGTCCGCGTCGAGGGCGAGCGCCCGCCAGTCCAACGAGAGCGGCGCGAGCTGACGGCGTGCCGTGGACAGCACCCGCTCGAACAGCTCGCCGCCCTCCTCCGGCGCGAAGCCGAGGAGGCCCGACCGCGCCGTGCCGCCGATCCGCGCGTCCGACCCGCTGACCATGCCGACCTCCGCCCAGGCACCCCAGTCGAGGCTGAGGGCCCGCCGCCCGGAGAGGGAGAGGTGGTGCGCCCAGGCGTCCATGAAGGCGTTCGCCGCACCGTACGGACTCTGCCCGGCCGAGCCCAGCAGGCCCGCGGCCGAGGAGAAGAGGACCAGGGACTCCGCCTCCGGCACCAGCTCCGTGAGCAGCGCCGTGCCGAGCACCTTGGGCGCCAGGACGCCGAGGATCCGCTCGGGCGTGAGGTTCGGGAGGGTCGCGTCGTCGAGGACGCCCGCGGCGTGGACGACGCCGCTGATCGGGGAGGCCTCTCGGCGCAGCAGGTCCAGCGCCGCCGTCAGGCCCTCCCGGTCGGCGACATCGGCCCGGGCGAGGTGCACGGTGACACCGCGTTCCCGCAGCCCGGCGATCCACCGCTCCGCGTCCGCGGAAGGCACGCCGCGGGTCATCAGGGCCAGCCGGCGCGCCCCTTGCCGCACCAGCCGGTCGGCGGCGACCCGGCCGAGGCCGCCGAGACCACCGGTGATCAGGTACGTGCCGTCGGGGCGGATCCCCGCGTCGCCGAGCCGGTCCGGGCGGGTGGGCGCGAGCCGAGGCACGAGCCGGCCCGTGCCGCGCAGGGCGAGCAGCCGTTCGTCGTCCGCGTGCCGCAGCTGGTTCCAGAGCGCGTCCGTCCCGCCGTCGGCCGGCAGGTCGACCAGGGTGGTGCGCAGCTCCGGATGCTCCAGCGCCACCGCGTTGCCGAAGCCCCACCCGAGCGCCTGCTGGGGGAGCGTCACCTCCGTACTGTCCCCGGCGGGCTGACTGCCTCGGCTGACGAGGAAGAGCCGCGGGGCCGGACCGCGCGGGCGATCGGTGAGCGCCCGCACCAGGTGCATGGTGCTCACGCAGCACAGCCGGGCGGCTTCCTCCGCCGTCTCGGCCGAGTCGATCGCCGGAGCGTCCAGGCCGAACAGCTGGATCACCCGCTCGGGCGGCTCCGCGGTGAACGCCTCGTCGAGCAGGCGCTCCAGGTGCCGTGGATCCTGTGGATCGATCACATAGTGGCCGGGCTCCTCGGCGGCGAACGTGTCTCCCCGCCGGGCGACGACGTACGGCGCCGAACCGAGGCGGCGACCCAGGTCGGCTCCCACGCCCGAATCGTCGGCCAGGATCAGCCAGGTGCCACGGGCCGGCGGGTCCCCGGCCGGTGGCCGGGGCTGCCACCGGACCTCGAAGAGCGCCGCGTCCAGCCGGGACGGGGCGGCCAGTTCGAGCCCCTCGATCTCGAGGACCAGCCGCTCCTCCTCGTCCAGGAGGCGCAGGTCCAGGGTGGCGGTGTCCCCGTCCAGGTCCCGCAGGGCGCAGGCGGCCCAGACCGGGGCGGTGCGCAGTCCGGTGAACCGCAGGCGGCCGATCCCCGCGGGGACGAACGCCCTGCCGTCGGGGGCGTCGCCCGGAAGCGCGGCCGTGTGGAAGGCGGAGTCCAGGACGGCGGGGTGCACCAGATGTCCGGGGCCGGGCCCCAGCGCCAGCCTGCCCAGTGCTTCGGACCGCCCGCGCAGGCCCTCCGTCAGGCCGCGGAAGGACGGCCCGTAGTCGATGCCCGCCGCGGTCAGCGCGGCGTAGACCTCGGCCACGTCGACCTGCTCGGTGCAGCGCTCCCGCAGTGCGGCCGGCGTCGGGCCCGGGGCGTCCGCGGATGCGGTGGTCCCGGGTCCGGCGGCGACGAGGTCCCCGCTCACGTGCCGCACCCACGGTGTCCGCCGGTCGCCGCCGCCGGACGTCCTGGACGCGATGGTGAAGCGCCCGGCCCCGCCGTCCTCACCCGTCTTCAGCACCAGCTGGAGCTGGACCGGGGTGTCGGTGTCCAACGGGAGCGGCTGCTCGAAACGGACCCCGCTCAGCCCGACGTCCCCGGCTCGCCCGAGCGCGGAGACCGCTTCGAGGGCCATCTCCAGGAACGCGGCGGCGGGCATCCAGACCTCCCCGGAGACGCGGTGGTCGAGCAGGTAGGCGAACCGGCCGTCGCGGAGGTCGACGTCGGTCTGGAAGACGTGCCGGTCCGGCTCGTCACTGGACTCGACGTGCGTGTCGACGAGCGGTGCCGCGCCGCGCCCGGCCGGGCGCGGGGGAGCGGGGGGCAGCCAGTGCCGTTCCCGGGAGAAGGGGTAGGTGGGCAGCTCGATCGGGGTGCCCGCGGGGAACAGCGCGGGCCAGCGGGGGGTGTGGCCCGCGGCGTACAGCTCCCCCAGCCGGCTCGGTACGGCGTCGTCGCCGCCCTCGTCGCGGCGCAGCGAGCCGACGGCCGCGACGTCGATCCCGGCGTCCGCGGCGAGGGACTCGATCGACGGGAGCAGCGACGGGTGCGGGCTGAGCTCCACGAAGTACCGGACGCCGTCGTCCAGCATCCGCCGCACCGTGTCGGCGAAGCGCACGGGTTCGCGCAGGTTGCGGTACCAGTAGTCGGCCTCCAGAGACTCCTCGTGGACCGGTTCGCCGGACACCGTCGAGTACCACGCGACGGACGTCGGACTCGTGGCGATGCCGTCCAGCTCGGCCAGGATCGCCTCGCGTACGGGCTCGACCCGCGCGCTGTGCGAGGCGTAGTCGACCGGGATCCGGCGGGCGAACACCTGGTCCCGCTCCAGGCCGGCGAGGAAGGACTCCAGCGGCTCCGTGTCACCGGCCACCACCGTCGACATGCCGCTGTTGACCGCGGCGACGGACAGCCCGCCGCCCAGCTCCGCGAGCCTCGCCTCGACCTCTTCGGGCGGAAGCGCGGCCACGGCCATCCCACCGGTCCCGGCGACCGCCTTCAGGGCCCGCGCGCGCAGCGCGACCACGGCGGCGGCGTCGTTCAGACCGAGCGCGCCGGCGACGCAGGCGGCGGCGACCTCGCCCTGGCTGTGGCCCACGACCGCGTCGGGCGTCACGCCGTGGGCGCGCCACACCGCCGCGAGGGCCACCATGACGGCGAAGAGCACGGGCTGCACGACATCGACGCGGTCCAGTGAGGGCGCGCCCGCGTCGCCGCGCAGCACGGCCTGCACCGACCATCCGGTGTGCGGGCGCAGCGCCGCGTCGCAGCGGTCGATCTCGTCGGCGAACAGCGGCGACCGGGCGAGCAGTTCGCGGCCCATCCCGGCCCACTGCGATCCCTGCCCGGGAAGTACGAAGGCCAGCCTGCCCGAGGGGATCACCGGCCGGGGCCCCACGACGCGCCCGTCCGTGTCCTGTCCGGAGGCCAGGCCGCGCAGCCCGGCCAGCAGTTCCTCGTGGTGCCCCGCCACCACGGCGGCGCGGTGCTCGAAGTGCGTACGGTGGCGGGCCAGGGTCCGGGCGACGGCCGGCAGCGGCCGCCGCGGACCGTCCGACAGGGCGTCCAGCAGCCGGTGGGCCTGCTCGCGCAGGGCGGGAAGGGTGCGGGCCGACAGCGGGAACAGCGTCACGGGCCGCCGACCGGACTCCTGGTCCGACCGCTCCGGGGCGTCCTGCCCGGCGGGGGAGGCCGCCGGGTCGTCCGGCGCCTCCTCCAGGATCACGTGCGCGTTGGTGCCGCTGATGCCGAAGGCGCTCACGCCCGCGCGGCGCACCCGGTCGCCGCGCGGCCAGGCCCGCTGCCGGCCGCACACGTCGAGGCCGGCGCCGGCCCAGTCGACGTGCCGTGTCGGGGTCTCGGCGTGCAGCGAGGCCGGAAGCAGCTCGTGCTGCAGGGACAGCACCGTCTTGATGACGCCTCCGATACCGGCCGCGGCCTGCGCGTGGCCGATGTTCGACTTGAGCGAGCCCACGGCGAGGGGCCGGTCCGCCGGGCGGTGCGGCCCGAAGACGTGGGCCAGCGCGCGGCCTTCGATGGGATCCCCGAGCGTCGTGCCGGTGCCGTGCGCCTCCACGTAGTCCAGCTCGTCCGGCCGAAGACGGGCGGCGGCCAGCGCGGAGCGCAGGACCCGTTCCTGCGCCGGGCCGCTCGGGGCGGTCAGTCCCTGGCTGCGGCCGTCCTGGTTGACGGCGGAGCCCTTGACGACCGCGAGGACCCGGTGGCCGTCCCGCCGGGCGTCACGGAGCCGCTTCAGCACCACCAGGCCGCAGCCCTCGGCCCACACCACGCCGTCCGCGTCGTCGGCGAAGGGCCGGCACCGCCCGGACGGCGACAGGCCACGGAGTCTGCTGAACTCGACGTGGCCGCGCGGGCTGACCATCACCGTCGCGCCGCCGGCCAGGGCGAGATCGCACTCGCCGTTCCGCAGCGCCGCCGCGGCCAGGTGAAGGGCGACGAGCGAGGAGGAGCAGGCGGTGTCGATGGTCACGGCCGGCCCCTCCAGGCCCAGCGTGTAGGCGAGCCGGCCGGAGGCCACGCTCGCCGCCGAACCCGTGGCGACGTGCCCGTCCAGCAGCTCCAGGCGGGCCGCGTCCGCGTAGCCGCTCTCGTACAGGCCGACGTAGACGCCGGTGGCGCTGCCGTTCAGCTCCTCGGGCACGATGCCGGCCCGCTCAAGGGCCTCCCAGCAGGTCCGCAGCAGCAGCCGCTGCTGCGGATCCATCGCGGCGGCCTCCCGGGCCGAGATCCCGAAGAACGCGGCGTCGAAGCGGTCGATGCCGGTGAGGTATCCGCCGCGCAGCGTGTACGCCTTGCCGACGGCCTCCGGATCGGGGTCGAGGAGCTCCTCGGTGTCCCAGCGGCCCTCGGGGACCTCGGAGACGGCGTCCTCGCCTCCGGCGAGCAGCCGCCACAGTGCGTCCGGATCGTCCGCCCCGCCGGGGAAGTGGCAGGCCATCGAGATGATCGCGACCTCGTCCGGGTCGGCGCCCGCTGTGCTGCCGGTCCCGCTCCGCTGCCGTGCCGCCTGCCCCGGTCCTCGCCCGGCCGGGCCGGAGGGAGGGACGGCGGGGGCGCCGGAGGACAGGGCCCGGGCGATCGCCGCGATGGTGGGGTGGTCGTAGGCGAGGGTCGGATCCACCGGCCGGCCGAGCCGGTCGGAGAGGTTCGCGGCCAGTGCCACCAACTGGACCGAGCCCAGCCCGAACTCGGTGATCGGCCGGTCCACCCCGATCTCGTCCGGGTCCAGTCCGGCGCTGCCGGAGACGGCTCCGACGAGCCACTCCCGCAGCGCTTCGGCGGAGATCGCGCCGGACTTCTTCGTAGACATGTCGGAAAACCGTTTCCTCGGGCTCGTCGACTGGCTTCTTCGCGCACGGGAGGCGCCCCGGGGCCGCGTTGCCGAAAGGCCCGTGCGGCTCCGCCGCGAGGGCGGCCCGGCGCCTTGCGCGCGCACGCACCGGACGTCGCTGCTCCTGCCCTCCGGGCGGGCGGCGCTACGGTGACGACACGACCTGGCGCGCGGCGTGGCCGGTGGCGAGGCCGGACCGGTCGACGACGGAGAGGGTGCCCTCCAGGTACGCCGTCCGGGAGGCCTTGCGCTGGACCTTCCCGCTGGAGGTCTTGGCGAGGGTGCCGCGATCGATCAGGACGACGTCCCGCAGCGACAGGCCGTGGGCCTCACCGACGGCGCTGCGGATCGCGGCCCGGATCCCGGCGGACTCGTGCGCGGCCTCCGGCGCCACCTCGGCGACGAGGACCGGCTGCTCGCCCGCCGCGTCGTCGACCGAGAACGCCGCGACGCAGCCCGGCCGGACCCCGGGATGGGCCGTCTCGGCCGTCAGTTCGAGATCCTGCGGGTAGTGGTTGCGCCCCCCGATGACCAGCAGGTCCTTGAGCCGGCCGGTGACGAACACCTCGCCGTCCCGCATGAACCCCAGGTCGCCGGTGCGCAGGAATCCGCCCCTGCCGTCCTCCAGGGACGCCTGGAACACCTCCCGGGTGGCCCGGACGTTGCGCCAGTAGCCGTCGGTGACGCTCTCCCCGGCGACCCAGATCTCACCGACCTCGCCCTCGGGACGCTCGACGCGCCGCTCGGGGTCGGCGACGACCACCGTGATGCCGATCCCCGGGCGGCCGGAACTCACCAGTCGGCCGTCCTCCACCGTCCCGGACAGGGACGCGACGTCGGATCTGTCGACCAGCGTCGGCGCCCGGTCCACGGAGCTTCCCGTCACCATCAGCGTCGCCTCGGCGAGCCCGTAGCACGGGAAGTGCGACTCCCGCCTGAAGCCGGCCGTCGCGAACGTGTCGGCGAAGCGCCGCATCGTGCCGGCCCGCACCGGCTCGGCGCCGTTGAGCGCGACCCGCCACCGGCTCAGGTCGAGGCCGTCCAGCAGCTCGGGCGAGGCGTGGCGCAGACACAGCTCGTAGGCGAAGTTGGGTCCTCCGCTGGTGTGCGGACGGTAGTGCGAGATCGCCTTCAGCCAGCGCGAGGGCTCCTGCAGGAAGTGCGGCGGGGAGAACAGCGTGGCCGTCCCGCCCACGTAGAGGTTGTTCAGGACGGGGGCGATGAGTCCCAGGTCGTGGTAGAGCGGGAGCCAGCTGACGTAGAGCTCCCCGCCCCACTCCTCCAGCGCCTCGGGGGTGTGTCCCATCCGCTCGGTCAGGGCCACCTGGTTGTGCATCAGGTTGTGGTGCGTCACCATCACCCCGCGCGGGGCGGAGGTGGAGCCGGACGTGTACTGGAGGAAGGCCACCGCGTCCGGCGCGATGGCGGGTTCGCGCCAGGAGTCGCCCGCCTCGTCGGGGATCTCCTCCGTGGCGACGCACACCAGGGTGGAGAGCTCGGGGAAGTGGCCGGACGCGGAGTCCAGCGCCGAGAGGACCTGGCGGGTCGCCAGGATCACCTTGACGTCCGCGTCGGCGATCATCCTCCTCATCCGGGACAGCGTCCGGAGGTTCTGCACCCGGCCCTGCGGCGGCACGCTGGGCACGGCGACGACCCCGGCCGACAGGCACCCCATGTACCCGGAGACGAACTCGACACCGGGCGGGTAGAGCAGCAGGGCGCGGGTTCCGGCGAGCCCCCGTTCCTGGAGGACGGCGCCGATGGCCCGGGCGCGCCGGCCCAGCCGCGCGTACGTCAGCTCCTCGACGTCCCCGTCGCAGTCGCCCGTGGCCATGAACCGGTAGGCGGTCCTGTCGGGCCGGGCCGAAGCGTGGGAGGACAGGACGTCGACCAAGGACCGAGCCATGCGACAGTACCCACCGATCTGATGAAGTGAACGAGTGCGTGACGGACGTCGTGGTCAGGCGGTCGTGGCCGCGAGCGCTTCCGCCCGCTTGGCGCGGGACGCCCGGATGCCCTCACGGCGGTCGGTGAAGGACGTCGCCTGTGCGTCCAGCCGTGCGACGAACGAGGCGAGTTCGCTCCGCGCCTGCTCCCCGGTGGGGCCGAAGCCCTCCCGCTCGAAGACGCGCAGCTTGCGCAGGATCGGCATGACCACGCTGTCGTGGTGCAGCCGCAGGTCGTAGATGCCCGCGATGGCGATCTCCGCGGACTTGCGCCCGAAGTCCTTGATGGTCGAGCCGGGCATCTCGAAGCCGGTCACGACGTCCCGTACGGCCTCCATCGTGACGTCGGGCGCCAGCTCGAACGAGGCCTCGACCAGGTTCCGGTAGAAGACCATGTGGAGGTTCTCGTCCGCCGCGATGCGTGCGAGGAGCGCGTCGCACACCGGGTCGGCACTCGCGTGGCCGGTGTTGCGGTGCGAGATGCGGGTGGCGAGCTCCTGGAAGGCCGCGTAGGCGATCGCGTGCAGCGCGCTGAATCCGTCCGGGCGCTCGTACCCGGTCGACATGTGCACCATCCGGGCGCGCTCCAGGGCGCGGGGGTCGACGGCCCGCGTGACCAGGAGGTAGTCGCGCAGGGCGATCCCGTGCCGGGCCTCCTCGGCCGTCCAGCGGTTGACCCAGTTGCCCCAGGCCCCGTCCTTGCCGAACTGCGCGACCGCGAAGTGGTAGCCGGGAAGGTTGTCCTCGGTCAGCAGGTTCACCACGAGCGAGGTGCGGGCGACGTCCGGCAGGGTCGCCTCGTCGGGCGTCCACGCCTCACCGCCGAGCGGCCCCTCGAAGTCCCTGCCCTCGCCCCACGGGATGTACTCGTGGGGGAACCACTCCTTGGTGACGTCCAGGTGGCGGTGGAGGTTGTCCTCGACCACCGGCTGGAGCTCGGCGAGCAGGGAGTACTCCGCGCGCGCGGCCGTTCGGTCGGACCGGTCGATCGGTGCCATGTCATGCCACTCTTCGTGTTGATCGGGATGGTGGAGTCGTGTGTCCGGTGGGGAGGCGGCTCCCGGCAGGCGGCGCCTCCCCGGGAGTTCAGGACTTCCGGGCCCGGGCCCCGATCGCCGGGGCGGCCCCCCCCGCCCCCCCCGATCCCATGGCGCACCCCCCGAACAACAGGAGGGAGCCCAGGGAGGAGAGGAAGCA
>NZ_JBHWFF010000007.1:37378-55597 GCF_042733785.1 Streptomyces sp. NPDC059695
GGTTGGGGGGGGGGGGGGGGGGGTGGGGGGGGGGGGGGGGGGCCCCCGCGGGGGGGCCCCCGGGCGGGCTTTGGCGCTGCGGGGCGCGGGGCGCGCCCTCGCCGGGGCGGCCACCGCGGCCGCGACGGAGCCGATGGCGCACGCCAGGAACACCTGGAGGTAGCCCTGGTCGTCGAGGACGCTGTGACGCCCGAGGATCGCGGCCAGGACCGCGATGCCGAGCGCGCCGCCCACCTGGCGCATGGTCATCAGCAGGCCGGTGCCGGAGGCGAAGCGCTGCGGTTCGAGCGCCGCGGTGGCCGCGTTGGAGATTCCGGTGAGGGCCGCGCCGATGCCCACTCCGGCCACGATGCCGATGGGCAGCCAGAGCGCGAGGTAGCGGGGCTCGCTGTCGAGCAGGAGGTACATCGCGGCGCAGGAGGCCCCGAAGAGCAGGGAGCCGACGAACACCCCGGCCCACTGCGCCCGCGGTCCGACCCGCTTGCCGACGACCATCGCGCCGATCGCCGCGCTGAAGGCACCGGGGGTGACTGCGAGGCCGGCCTTCAGCTCGGAGTAGCCCCACACCGCGTTGAGGAAGAGGAGCGTGCTGAGCAGGTACGCGTACATGGCCGCCCCGAAGAGCAGCGAGGCGACGTTGCTGGCGGCGAAGGTACGGCTGCGCCAGAGGTCCCACTCGACGGCGGGCGAGGGGTGCCTGCGGGAGCGCAGCAGCGCGCCGGCGGTGAACAGCGCCCCGCCGATCAGGAGGGCGAGCACCCGGCCGCTGTCCCAGCCCCACTCCGTTCCCTGGGTCACGCCGAAGACGAGTCCGCCCAGGCCGAGGGCGAGGGCCAGGGTTCCCAGCGGGTCGGGCATCCGGCGCCCGCTCGGCCGGTCACCGGTCAGCCCCCGGGCCGCGACCAGGACGAGGGCGAGGCCGATCGGCAGGTTGATCAGGAACACGCTGCGCCAGCCCCAGGTGTCCACCAGGAGTCCGCCGAGGCTGGGCCCCACGGCCGCGGCCATGCTGCCGACCGCTCCCCAGACGCCGACGGCGGCCGACCGGTGGGCGGGAGGCGTGTGCTGGAGCACGAGGCCGAGGGCGGAGGGGATCAGCCCGGCCGCCGCCACGCCCTGGAGCGCGCGGGCGGCGACGAGCACCTCGACGTTGGGCGCGAATCCGCTCAGGACCGAAGCCAGGGTGAACAGGACCGTCGACCAGAGGAAGAGCCGCCGGCGTCCGACGACGTCGGCGACGCGCCCGGCGACGGCGAGCAGCGCGGCGAAGACGACCGTGTACGCGGTGACGACCCAGGTGAGCTCGGACAGCGAGGCGGACGAGAAGTCGGCGCGCAGGTCGGAGAACGCGATGTTCACGACCGTGGTGTCGAGCACGGCGAGGAAGGTGGCGCCGGACGCGACGAGCAGCGCCAGCCGCGCGGTGGCCGACGCCGCGGAGTTCGCGGGCGCCGGCCCGTCGCCTTCCGCGTCCGGGGCCGTCGTGGCCTCGCTGGGTGATGGTGATGATGCGGTGGTCATGGTGGTTCCCTCCATCGGTCGATCCGCCGGATCAAAACTAAACGACCGTACGTGCATTTAAAAGCCCTGTCGGAGAACAGTACGTGTCGTCCCGGTGCGACCGCGGGGGAGAGGGCGGTCCTCGGAGCTATCCCTTCAGCGCCTGCTCGATCAGTTCGGCGGCGGCGCCCGTGTACCCCGCCGGGTCGAGCAGGCGGGCGAGCTCCTCGTCCGTGAACCGACCCCCGATCTCCGGCAGTTCGGCCAGGACGTCCGCGAGCGTGCGGCCGGAGGCGGCGGCCAGCGCCGACGCCCTGCTCATCACGTCCTTCGCGGTGGCCTTCCCGAGGACGGGTGCCAGAGCCGCGGCCAGCCGCTCCGAGACGATCAGGCCGCTCGTCAGATCCAGGTTGGCCCGCATGCGCCCGGGGTGGACCTCCAGGCCGGCCACGAGCTCGCGCGCGGTGTGCGCGGCGCCGCCGGTCAGCCGCAGGCATTCGCGCAGCGGCTGCCACTCCGCGTGCCAGGCGCCGGCCGACCGCTCGTCCTCGGACAGCATCGCATGCGTCAGCACGCTCGCGTAGGCGGGCACCTGCAGCGCGGCGGAGCGGATCAGGGTGGCCAGGGCCGGGTTCCGCTTCTGCGGCATCGCCGAGGACACCCCCCGGCCGGCCGCGGCCGGCTCGGCGACCTCGGCGGTCTCGGTCCGGGCCAGCGACTGCACGTCCACCGCGATCTTCCCGAGAACCCCCGTGGCGAGGGCCAGTTCGCCGGCCAGTCCGGCGACGGGCAGCCGGTGGCTGTGCCAGGGGAGTGCCGGCGCGACGAGCCCCGTCTCCGCGGCGAACAGCTCCGTGAGCCGTTGCGCGTAGCCCGGGGAATCGGTGCCGCGGTGCAGCCGCTCGTACTCGACGTACCCGGCCAACGTGCCCGCTGCGCCGCCCAGTTGGACCGGCAGCCCATGGGCCCGCAGCTCCCGCAGCCGGTCCGCCGCCGCCCGCACGGCCGAGTGCCACCCGGCGGCCTTGAGACCGAAGGTCGTCGGCACGGCGTGCAGCGCGAGGGTGCGGCCGGCCATCAGTGTGTCCGCGTGCTCGACGCTCAGCCCGCGCAACGAACCCGCGATGTGGTCCAGGTCCTCCACCAGGAGGTCCAGGGTCCGGCCGGCCACCAGCATCAGCGCCGTGTCGAAGATGTCCTGGCTGGTGGAGCCCCTGTGCACGTAGTCGGCCGCGGCCGGGTCCCGCTCCGCCACCAGCTCGGTGAAGGCCTGCACCAGGGCCACGACCGGGTTCGCCGCGCCCCTGCTCCGCACGGCGAGGGCGCGCGGATCCAGCAGTTCGGCCCGGGCCAGCCCGCTGATCGTCCGGGCCGCCTCCTCCGGCACGTTGCCGAGCAGCGCCTGGGCGCGCACCAGCGCCGCCTCGGCGTCCAGCATCGCCTGCAGCCAGGCGCCGTCGGAGGTGGCCGCCTCCGCGGGGGTGCCGGCGCGCACCGGGCTGAGCAGCCCGGCGTCCACGGCGTGGGCCACGGGCGAGTCGTCTCCGGCGAGGGGTCCGTCGGCGCTCATCGGGTCAGCTCTCCGATCATCTCGCTGTCCGCGCCGAGGCTCCTGGACAGTCCCAGTACGGCACGGGCTATGGCGTCCGAGTCCTGCAGCGTCACCGAGTTCACCCCGGGACGTATGCCCGCCGCCGTCGCCCAGTGCACGGACTCGGTGGGCACCCCGAAGGCGAAGCAGCGCGGGTTCGGGCGGCCTTCGGCGTCGATCAGGTGGAACGGCGCTCCGGTGACGGCGACTCCGCCCGTCTGGTGCGGGTCCCCGCCCGGGTCGCTGATCTCGTACGGACGGCACTGCCCCGCCTCGAGGAGCTGGCGCAGCAGCGGGTCGGCGGTCCGCCGGAGGTCGATGTCCGGGAGCCGCGCCTCGACCAGGGTGGTCGCCGAGGTCGCCGAGCCGGGCACCGCGGCGGATTCGGCGGTGAAGACTCCCGACTCCGGGTCCGCGGCGGACCGGGTGGCGGGGCCCAGCACGCGCAGGACGCCGGCCTCGATCAGGGCTATGGCCTCCTCGATGCGCCGCGCGGGCGGCCCGATGGACAGGAAGGCGTTCAGCGGGGTGTACCAGCCGTCCAGGTCCTGCCGGTGCGATCCTCCCGCCAGCCCGCCGTGGTCGACGATCATCCGGAGCTCGTTGCGCAGATCGCGCAGGACGTCGAGCGCCGCCTTGAGCGGACCGTCGACGTTGCCGCTCCGGGCCGCCCGGAGGTCCTCGCGCAGGTGGTCGAGCAGCCAGCCCTCGAAGTCCTCGGCGGAGGCGAACTCCCGGTCCGCCCACGGCCGGGCGATCCGGTCCCAGTCCCAGCGGTCCCGCTCCTCGATCCCGAACTCGGTCAGGACCTCGCGCTCCCCGTCGCTGCCGGGCTCGGTCTCCAGATACCGGGTGCGCAGCCTTTCGGCCTCACCGGTCCGGCCCTCGGAGGCGAGCAACGCCGTGTAGTAGACGGTCTCGACCTCCTTGGACACGAGGGGCCACAGCACCGCACGGAAGTCGATGCCGCCGTGCAGCCGGGACTGCTCCTGGAGGTCCGCGATCACCTCGGGGGTCAGGACGGCCGGCCAGTGGCGGCCGTGGGCACCCTTCTGGTTCTCGCCGCGCGAGTGGAAGGGCAGCCCCCGCCGGGAGCCCGCGACCAGCCGCGGCTCCCGGCCGGACGGCTCGTAGACGAGCCGCCCCGCGATCCGGGAGAACCGGCCGCCCCGGCCGTGCGTCAGCAGGGACATGTAGTCGAAGAAGTTCAGGCCGAGGCCGAGCAGCGCGACCGTCTCGCCCGGCCGAATCGGTGACAGGTCCACGTCGGCGGGGTTGGCGGGGGCGATGTAGCGCAGCCCGTGCGTCGCGGCGAAGTCCGCCAGCTCGCGCTCACGACGCGAACGGCGCACCGGCAGGTGGCCCTGGGCGAGCACCACGGCGTCCAACGGGCCGAGCGCGGTGCCGTCGTCGAGCAGGACGGTGCGCGTGGTGCTGCCCGGCTCCTCCTTCAGGGCCACCGCCCGGGCCCGGTGCAGCACGGTCGTCAGCCGGTCCGGCGCCGTCTTCGTGACCCGCGCGAAGACCCACTCCAGGTAGTGCCCGTAGAAGGCGCGTGACGGATACGAGTCGGGGCCGAGCGCGCGGGCCTCGGCCAGCACCTGCTCCTCGTACCGCCGGTCGTCCATGGGGCCGATCAGGACGAGGAACCGCGCCCATTCGTACAGGCTCGGCCCCGGGACCAGAGGCCCCTCGATCTCCACGCTCTCGTCGGTGAACATCGTGACCTGGGAGGCCACCGTGTTCATCAACAGGTGTTCGGACTGGTCGGTACGCCACACCTGGCCCGGTCCCGGCGGGTGCGGATCGACCACGTGCACGGTGATCCTGCCCTCGTCGGGGTTCAGCGCGGCATTCGCACAGATCCGCTCCAGGAGCGAGAGCCCGCGGGGCCCCGCACCGATGAGGCAGACGTCGAGCCGTCGGGTGGCCATGGTCTCTCCAGTCGTTCGAAAGTCTAGACAGTCTTCGAAAGCCGATGTGGACCCGCGGCGGTCAGCCGCGGGCGGTCGCACCACTGAGGCGGAGTCCGCCGGAGGCCGCGACCGGGATCCGGGCCCGGCCCTGCGTCCCCCGGACCAACGCCGAAGTGAGCTGCGCCGTATGGGCGCGGGGCTCTTCCGGCACCCGGGTTCCCAGGTCCCTCAGGGCCTCGACCACCGTGTGCAGATCCGAGGCGAACTCCGCCAGGACCTCCGCCACGGCCGCGGCGTTGGAGCCGAGGATGTCCGTCCACAGCCCCGGGTCACCGCCGGCGATCCGGGTGGTGTCACGCAGCCCCTGCCCGGAGAGGCGGAGCTGGGACTCGTCCCCCGACAGCAGGCGGGCGGCGAGCAGCGTCGCGACCACGTGGGGGGCGTGGGAGGTGAGGGCCACAGCCCGGTCGTGATCGCTGTGCGTCATCACGACCGGGTGGGCGCCACAGAGCTCGGCGAGCTCCCTGACGCGGCTGACGGCCGCGTCGCGGGTGACCTCGGAGGGGGTGAGCACCCACGGCCGGCCCTGGAACAGTCCCCGCTGGGCGGCCAGCGGCCCCGACTGCTCCCGGCCCCCCATGGGGTGCCCGCCCACATAGCGGGCCAGGTCGCATCCCAGTTCGGCCGCCTCCCGCTGCGGCCGGACCTTGACGCTCGCCACGTCCGTGAAGTCGTGCGCCAGTCCGATGAGTTGGTACTCCTTGAGGGACTGGGCGACATGCTGGGGCGGAACCGCGAGCACGGCCAGATCGACCGGCTCGCGGGGGAACTCGACCACGCCCGCGCCCAGATCGGCCGCGGTGCGTGCTGCTTCGGGATCCCTGTCGAGCAGGTGGGGGACGATGCCCTGGTCCCGCAGGGCCAGCGCGATCGACGTACCGATCAGGCCGGTTCCGACCACTGCCGCGCTGAACATCAGCGGCTGCTCCACAACACAGGGCAGTACTCGGGGTCGCTGTAGTCGGGGGTTCCCTCAGCGGTCCGGCGCACCAGCACGTCGTGGTTGTACGCGACCGGGGTGCCGTCCGAGCGGCGGAAGTCCCGGTACCGGTTGTCGCCGTCCTGGAGGTGGAAGGAGATGGCCCGGCGCGGGCGGTCGCTGACATTGGCCCCGCTGCCGTGGTACGTGCGGCAGTGGTGGAAGTTGACGTGGCCCTTGGGGATGTGGACCGGGATCTTCGTGACCTCGGTGCCGTTGTGCGCCGCGTTCTGGTCCAGCATCACGTCGAGCTCGCTGCGGTCGCGCTCCGCGAAGTGCAGGGACGTGGCGTCGTTCTGGGCGATCTCCTTCCAGCGGTGGCTGCCGTCGACCATGGTGATCGTGCCCATCTCCTCGCCGCAGTCGTGGAAGGGGATGAAGGCGGTCAGCATCCGCTCGGAGGTGGACGTCGACCAGTAGTGCCGGTCGAAGTGCCAGGGCACGATGTTCGACTGCTCCTGGGCGACCGGCGGCTTGAAGATGAGGGTGGACTGGAAGACCCGGATCTCCTCGGCCTCGGCGAGCCGCGCGGCGACCGCGCCGAGCAGCGGCTTGCGCAGGATGCGCCCGATGGTGTCGTCCTCGTAGTGGACGTAGTCGTTGTGCCGCTGCACCGGTCCGTGCTCGGGCTCCCAGTAGGCGAGCTTGGGCGGCCGGACGGGCAGGGTGCGGTCGCGGTGGCCGGCGTAGAAGTTCTCACTGGCCGATTCGAGGAGGTCGATCTCCTCGTCGGTGAAGAGCTTCTTCGACAGGTACCAGCCGTGCTCGGCGTAGAAGGCGACGTCCTCGTCGGTGGGGAGGAGCTCCCGCTCCTCCTCGGTCAGGGTGAAGCGCTCGGATTCCTGGACAGTCACGGTGTTCCTTCGAGTGCGAGTGCGAGTGCGAGTGCGAGTGCGAGTGCGAGTGCAGACGTGGATGCGGGTGCGGGTGCGGGGGAGCCGGTGTGCCGCGTCGACGGCCGGCGGGGAGGAGGGCGGCGAGCCGCTCAGGCGGTGGTCTTCTCCCGGGCGACGGCCTCGTAGAGGGCCTTGATGTTGCCGCTGCCGAAGGTGCGGGCCCCGTGCCGGTCGATGACCTCCCAGAAGAAGGTCCGCCGGACGTGCAGGGACTGCGTGAAGATCTGGAAGACCTGGCCCCAGTGGTCCTGGTCGACCAGGACGTTGGTGCGCCGCAGGTCCGAGATCTTCAGCTCCGGGCTGCCGAGACGCTTCTCCAGCTCGGAGTAGTACGTGTCCGGCGTCTCCAGGAACCGCACCCCCCGGCTTTCGAGCGTCCCCACAGCGGCGACGATGTCGTCGGAGAGCAGGGCCAGGTGCTGCACACCGGCACCGCCGTGACGGGCCAGGAAGCCGTCGATCTGGCCGGGGTCGCGGTCGGTCACCGGCTCGATCAGGGTGAAGGTGACCTGCCCGGACGGGCTCTGGACCACCTTGGAGTCCATGGCCTGGGTGCCGACCTCGATGAACTCCTCGAAGATCTCCGAGAAGCCGAAGACCTTCTCGTAGAAGGCGACCGTGTCGCGCAGCTGACCCGCCGGCAGGCAGATCGCCGCGTGGTCCACGGTGGACAGCACCTGCTCGGCCTCGTCGGGGTCCGGGGCGAAGATGTCCATCACCCCGGGCAGGAAGTCGTCCCGGTCGCCGGTCCGCTGGACGAAGCGGTGCGCGACGTCGCCGAATCCGAGCACGGAGGCGGTGACCACCTCGTTGCCGTCCCGGCCGTGCACCGCGAGTTCCTCGACGACGGTGGCGCCGCGCTCGACCGCCGTCTCGAACGCCTTCGCGGCGTCGGTCACTTCGAAGGCGATGTTGGCCACGCCGTCACCGTGTAAGGCCACGTAGGCGGCCGCCGGGTGCTCGGGGGTCAGCGCGGAGGTGAGGACGAGGGAGATGCCGCCCTGGCGCAGCAGCAGGGAGCGCTGGTCGGGCAGGCCCGTCTCGGGGCCCGCCTGACCGCACAGGCGGAAGCCGAACGCGGTGCAGAGGAAGAACGCCGACTGCTGGGCGTCCCCGACATAGAACTCGACATGGTCTACGGCCCCGATGTCCACGGAGCCCCCTTTCTTCTGGCGCCTCTGGCGCTACTGGCGCTTCTTGCGCGTGGTCGGCTCGCCGAGGAGCAGGCTGACGTTGTGCCCGCCGAAGGCGAACGAGTTGGAGAGGGCGGCGCGGACCCGCTGGACCCGGGGCCCGCCGCGGACGTGGTCCAGATCGCAGGCCGGGTCGACCTCGTCGAGGTTGTGGGTCGGCGGGAGCTGCCCGCGGGAGATGGCGAGCGCGCAGAAGGCCGCCTCGACCGCCCCGGATCCGCCCAGGAGGTGGCCGGTCATCGACTTCGTACTGCTGACGGCCGGGGACCGGTCACCGAACACGGCCTGGACGGCCTTGGTCTCGGCCACGTCGCCCAGCTTGGTCGAGGTGCCGTGCGCGTTGACGTAGTCGACGTCGCCGGGCACGAGCCCGGCCGTCGCGATCGCCCCGCGCATGCTGGCCGCGGCCCCCTCGCCGTCCGGCCGCGGCGCCGTGGGGCGGTACGCGTCGGTGCTGGCACCCCACCCCATCAGGTCGGCGTAGCCGGCGGCGCCGCGCGCGTCCGCGAGGCCGGCCCGCTCGACGACGAGCACACCCGCTCCCTCGGCCAGCACGAAGCCGTTGCGGCGGCGGTCGAACGGGCGGCTGGCGGCCTCCGGGTCCTCCCAGCGCTGGGCCAGCGCCCTGGCGTGGTGGAACGCCAGCGCGGAGGTGGGGTTGAGCGGCGCCTCGGCGCCACCGCAGACCACGACGTCGGCCTCGCCGTAGCGGATCAGCCGGGCGGCCTCCGCCACCGCGTGGGCGCCGGCGGCACAGGCCGTCGCGATCGCCGAACTCCAGCCGCGAATGCCGTACTTGATGGCGATGCGGGCGGCCGCCATGTTCGGCAGCATGCCGGGCAGCAGGTACGGGCTGACCGCCGTCGGCCCGCGCTCGGCCCGGGCCAGCGACTGCGCCTCGTACGTCGTCAGGCCGCCGGCGCCGCTGGACACGATCACCGCGACCCGGTGCGGGTCGACGTCGCGGCCGACGACGATGCCCGAGTCGGCCAGCGCGTCGTCCGCGGCGGCGAGCGCCATCAGCGCGAACCGGTCGACGAGCCTGCCCTCGCTCGGGGGAAGGACCTCGCCCGCGGAGATGTCCGGCGCGATGCCGGCCACGTCCACGGTGCCGGCGAGCAGGTGGTCCTCGGGCGGCCTGCGCAGCCCGGACTTGCCGTGGCAGAGCGCGTCGAAGGTGTCCGCCGCGCCCCGGCCGAGCGGGGTGAAGGTGCCGATGCCCGTGACGACGGCCGCCGGGGCCGTGCCGCGCCCGCTCACGCCGCCACCGTCGCGGCGTCCGTGCCGAGCAGCTCGCCGGCGAGGAAGCGGGTGCGCAGCAGCACCTTGCGGACCTTTCCGGTCGGTCCGAGCGGGATCCGGTCCGGGCTGACGACGATCACGCGCTCGACGGTCTCGGCGACGTGCGGCTCCAGCGCGGCCAGCACCTCGGCGCCGCGGTCGGCGTCCGGGTCGGCCTGCTCGTCGAGGACGAGCAGCACGGAGGTGGTGACGTTCCCGTCGGCCTTCACGGCGACGACGGTGCACTCGCGGATGTCGGGGCAGGCGGCGAGGACGCGCTCCTCGGACAGCGCGGTGAACAGCTTCCGGCCGTTGCCGAGGTCCACCGCGTCCACCGCGCGGTCGACGTGGTAGAAGTACCCGGCCTCGTCGTGGAAGACGAGGTCACCGGTGAGGAAGTAGCCGTCCCTGCGGGTGCGGAAGGTGGTGACCGAGTCGTTCCAGTACCCGAGGGCGAGCGTCGGCGCGGCGATGGCGAGCTCGCCGACCTGGCCCGGGCCGAGCTTCTCGCCGTCCGGGTCGAAGACGGCCGCGTCGGTGAAGGCGTGCGGCTTGCCGATGCAGCGCCCGTACCGGTTGGTCTGCGGGGTGTGCGTGATGAAGAACTGGGAGTGACCCATCTCGGTGGAGCCGAGACCGTCGACGAAGTAGGAACCCGGGCGGTTCGTACGGCCCGTCGCGGCGGCCGAGGCCCGGCTGCCGACGGCGATGAGCTTGCGCACGTGCGCTTCGTGCGCGCAGTCGCCGGTGTTCCACCAGACGCTCACGGAGTCCAGGCGACGGGCCGCGAGGTCCTCGCCGGCCAGCTCCGACCACGTCGCGGCGAACCCGAGCACGCTCTGCGGCTGCCAGCTCTCGATGGCGTCGAGCACGACGGTGCCGCTCTGGTTCGACACCAGGGCGAGCTGGACCCGGTTGGCCAGGGCGAGGTTGACCGCGATGACGGTGGCCGCGTGGGCCGAGGGGAGGGCCCCGAGCATCCGGTCGAGCCCCTGGCCCTTCGGGAGGGAGAGCCGGTGCCGGATCGACGCGAAGAGGCTGTGGTGGGAGTGGGCCACCGCCTTGGGCAGGCCGGTGGTCCCGGACGAGTGCGTGATGACCACGGGCTCGTTGCCGTGGTGGCGGTAGGGCCGGGGAGCCGCGGCCGGGTCCCCCTTGCCGAGCTCCGAGACGTCGGGCAGCAGCGGCGTCTGGGTGTCGTGGCCGTCCAGCACCGCCCGGTGGGCGGAGTCGGTGATGACGCCGACCGCGCGGAGCCGCTTGATGTACTCGGCCGCGGACTCGGCGGGGACCTTGCCGTTGACCAGGGCCGGGATCGCCCCGAGGCGGGCCAGCGCGAGGTAGGAGAGCACCTGGTCCGCGGCGTCCGACACGAACACGGCGACCGGGTCACGGGGCTTGATGCCCAGTGCGTGCAGGGTGGCGGCCCGTGCGGCGACCCGCTCGCCCAGCTCCGCCAGGGAGAGGGGCTGCCAGGCGGGATGCCCGTCCACCTCGGTGTCGAAGGTCAGGGTCGGCAGGTCGAGGCCTTCGCCCCGAGCGACGAGGGTGGTCAGCAGATTGCCGATGCCCAGAGCCTGGTCGGCCGCGAGTTCCGCGCGCTCGTTCTTCGGGTTCATACCTCGTTGTCTCCATGTTCTGAGTCTGGTCTGGCTGGCTGCCGGTCCCCGGCGCTGCTTGCCGCACTGACGGCCACGGGCGTCCGCGGTACCTGCCGCCCGCTGCCGCGGCAGCGGGCGGCAGGGTGCGGAACGCCGGGCACGGTGCGGTTACTGGACCGTGACGGCGGTGGCGGCGGCGCGCTTGACGATCTCCTGGACCAGGCCGGCGACGGTGAGCAGGGCGACCGTCTCCATCTCGTCCTCCTCGAACTTCACGCCGTAGGTGTCCTCGACCTGGATGGCGATCTCCGCCACGGAGAGCGACTCGAGGTCGAGGCCGGCCGGACCGAGGGGGGTCTCGCCGGTGACATCCGTGACGTCGTAGTTCATGTTCTGCAGAGCCTCGATGACAAACTGGGTGACCTCGGCGGACATCTGATTGACTCCTCTGTGTGGAACGACGGCCGGGAACGGACCCGGACAGGGTGACGGTGCTGTGGTGCACCACGGACGGGGACGAGCGCGCGCAGGCGCACCGGCTGCTGCTGCAGAGTGCGGCCACGCTCCTCGGTGTCCCGGTGTCCGAGCTACGGGTGGAACACGAGCCGAGCGGGCGCCCGTTCCTGGGCGGCGCCGGCGAGGGGCTGATGGTGAGCGTCAGCCATGCCCGCGGGGTGCTGGCGCTCGTGCTGAGCACGCGCTGCCCCGTGGGAGTCGATGTGGAAGTGGTACGTCGGCTCAACGCGGGCGCGCTGGCGCGGTCTTACCTGGATCCTGTGGAGACGGACTGGGTCCGCGCGCTGCCCGAGGCGGAACAGGCGACGGGATTCCTCTGGCTCTGGACGCAGAAGGAATCGGCGGGAAAGGCGCTCGGCCAGGGGCTGCGGGGCGGCGGCATGAGCCGCCGGGTACCGCTGCCGGAGTCCTGGCCGCCCGGCGACACCTCTTCCCTGACGCCTCGCCGGCTGCCCGGCGCACCGGACATCCGGTCGGCGGCCGTCCTCACCGGCGACGGACGTTTCGTCCTCGGTGTCGCGACCCACTGCGAGCACCGCGACTGTGACGTGCCCGTCCAGGTGCGCCGGGTGGAAGCGCCGTCGTCCGGCTGAGACGCCGTTACTTCTGAGCCGGGGTCGCCCCGGCGGTGGCACGGGCCGCGGACCGGAGCGTCTGCGCGTTCCGTACGGGCTTGCCGGTGGCCGTGCGGGGGAGTTCGGTCAGGACGTGCACGGCTCTGGGCCGCTTGTACGGAGCCAGCCGCGCGGCCAGACACTCGGCGAGCCGGTCGGTCACCGACTGCTCGGCGACCGTCACGTAGGCCTCGATGCCGGTGCCGTGCACCACCACCGCGTCCGTGATGCCGGGCAGCGAGGCGATCGAGGCCTCGACCTCGGAGAGGTCGACCTTCAACCCGCCGACGGAGACCTGGGAGTCGAGCCGTCCGTGCACGGTCAGCAGACCGCTCGTCCCGTCGAACCGGCCGGCGTCCTTGGTGTACAGCCATCCGTCGACGTACCGGGTGGGGTCGATCTTCCCGACGTACGGGGAGGCGGGCAGCCCCAGCAGGATCTGCTCGTCCTCGACGCGGACCCGCATGCCCGGCACCGGAGTGAGCCCGGCGGCCGTGCCGGAGAGGTCGACGGCGATCACACCGGTCTCGGTCATGCCGTACATGGCACCGAGGCCGGCGTTGTAGCCGTTGGTGAACCGCTCCCGGACGGACGGTTTGATGAGCTCGCCCCCGGTGATCATCTGACGGAGCTGCGGGGGGCGCGTGGGTGACTGGGAAGCGGCCAGCAGGGCCGCCTGGGACGGGACGCCGAGGATCGTCGTCGGTTCCGGTCCGGCCGCGACGGCCTTGAGGATGCCGTCCAGGGTCTGGCTGGTGGGAAGCACCACCTGGGTCCCGCTGGCCAGCCCGTACAGCAGCCCGCCGACGAGACCGAGGACGTGGACGATGGAGGCCAGGACGACGGTCCGCTCGCCCCGGCGGGGGAAGCCCTCCAGCCGGCCGTACCGGTCGATCTCCTCCAGGAGGCTCGCGACGGTGCGGCCGATCACCTTGGACGGACCGGTCGACCCCGAGCTGAGCTGGAGCAGGGCGTGATCGGTGGCGGCCGGCCGGCCGCCCTTCAGCGGAGTGAGACGCACGTCCACCTGGAAGAAGCCCGTCAGCGCTCCGGCCACCTTCTCCGTGGGCTCGACGACGAGCTGGGGGGTGAGCCGCGCGATCGCCTGGCCGACCTCATGCGGGGTCAGCCGGTAGTCGAGCAGGATCACCTGGGCGCCCGTCCGCCAGCCGGCGAGCATGGCGACGATACAGCTCAGTGACGGTGGCACCCGTACGGCGAGGGAACCTCCGGTGGTCAGCCCGGCCGCTTCGAGCTCGGCGCACTGGGCCGCGACCAGCTCCCGGAGCGTCGCACGGGTCACCGGCGCGTCCAGGTGCAGGACGACGTCGCGGCCGTCCCCTTGAAGCAGAATGTCGTCGACCCAGGCGCCGTCGACGCAAACGGGCCTGGGCGGCACCGTTTCCCCCACTGGAATCCCCACCTATCGAAATTCTCGAGTACCCGGCAGCAAATCGGAACTGCACTGTTCGGATGACGCTCGGGTAAGTGTGTCGCGCTTTCGTTCGGCGGCGACGTGTTCACCATCTCCTAGTACTCATGAGTAGGCAAGCGAACAAAAGTGATCCTGGCAATAGTGCGTCAGGTTTCCGAATAGTAACGTATTCGGAACCGCGCAGGGCACGCCAAATGCCCCGCCTACCCGTTGGTTTTGGGTGTGCGGGGTCATGTGGAATTCTGATCGGTGTCCCGGCCTACGGCGCGGAGATGACGGACCGGAAAATTCCGGATGACGTGAAGTCGGCCGGCGTAGGTGCCCCCATGAGCGCCATTACCTCGTCGAACTCTTCGGTGAGGCGCTGCAGGATCCCGGCGACGCCGTCGCTGCCGGAGTGGGCGAGGCCCCAGAGGACCGGGCGTCCGACGAAAACCGCATCGGCGCCGAGACAGAGGGATTTCGCGATGTCGGCGCCATGTCTAATTCCGCCGTCAAGGATGATCGAACAGCGCCCG
This sequence comes from Streptomyces sp. NPDC059695, assembly GCF_042733785.1. NCBI lineage: Bacteria > Bacillati > Actinomycetota > Actinomycetes > Kitasatosporales > Streptomycetaceae > Streptomyces > Streptomyces sp. NPDC059695. The sequence goes on from NZ_JBHWFF010000007.1 coordinate 51,479, forward strand.
GAGACCGCTTCCACTATTTCCGGCAGACAATCCGGGGCCGCTCTCGCAAAATCGAGCTGACGGCCCCCGTGATTCGAGACGATGATTCCTTCGGTGCCGTACTTGACGCAGAGTTCGGCATCTTCGGCGGTGAGGATTCCCTTGAGGACCAGGGGCAGCGATGTCTGCTCGCGCAGCCACGCCAGATCCTCCCAGGTGATGGAGGAGTCGAACTGTTCCTTCGAGTGGCGCGCGATGGCGGACTGGCCGGGAGTGTGTCCGTGCGAGGCGGCCATCATCGCCGGGTCCACGTTCACCGCGCGGATGCCCGGCGGGATGCTGAAGCCGTTCCGCGCGTCGCGTGGGCGATGGGCCACGCTGGGGGCGTCCACCGTCAGCACCAGCGCCCGGTAGCCGGCCGCCTCGGCCCGCCGGGCCAGGGTCGCCAGCTGTTCGCGGCTCTTCAGCCAGTAGAGCTGCAGCCACAGCGGCCCGCTCGCCGCGGCGGCGATGTCCTCCAGCGAGCGGCTCGCGAACATGCTGACCGTGAACAGTGCCCCCGCTTCGCCGGCTGCCCGCGCGGTCGCCACTTCCCCCTCGGGGTTGGCCAGTTCGTGGTACGCCATGGGGGCGATGCCGAGCGGTGCCGCCAGCGGTGCGCCCAGCAGGGTCGTCCGCGGGTCGCGGTGGGACACGTCGACGAGGCAGCGTGGGCGCAGGGTGATCCGGTCCAGTGCCCGGCGGCCCGCCGAGAGCATCGACTCGGTGCCGCTTCCCCCCTCCAGGAAATCCCACACCGGGGCGGACAGCCGCTCCCTGGCCATGGCCTCGTACTCGCGCAGTGTCAGTGGCACCGCTGCTCAACCCCCCGTGATCCGCCTCGATCGAGCCAACCCACCGCACGACCGTTCTTCTACTCTCGCATACTGACCGCACGGTCGTCCATGTTCTTAGTATGCTGGGCGTCAACGGCATCGGGGGAGATGCTGTGCGCAGTGATGTTGGGGGACCCGGTAGTCCAAGCACGAGAAGAGGCCGAACCATGACAGCGACGCACGAAGACGGGCGGATCGCACGCGGGAACCAGACCCGCCAGCTGGTCCTCAAGCGCACCGTCGAGATCGCGTCAGTGGAGGGACTGGAGGGTCTCTCCCTGGGACGGCTGGCGACCGAGCTCAAGCTCAGCAAGAGCGGGGTCTTCGCCCTGTTCGGCTCCAAGGAGGAGCTGCAGCTCGCCACCGTCCGCGCTGCCATCAAGGTCTACCTGGAACACGTGGTCCAGCCCACGCGCGGGATCGCGCCCGGCATCCGGCGGCTGTGGGCCGTCTGTACCGCCTGGCTCACCTACTCCGAGCAGCGGGTCTTCCCCGGCGGCTGCTTCTTCTACTCGGTCTCGGCCGAGTACGACGCCCGTGAGGGCAAGGTGCACGACACGATCGCCGCGGCTCACGCGAACTGGTTCTCCTTCCTCGGACAGAACATCGAGGACGCCCAGCGCGCGGGCGAGGTCCAGGAGGGCGTCGACATCCCCCAGCTGGTCTTCGAGATCGTCGCGCTCCTCGAGACCGCCAACGCCGAATCCGTCCTGCACAACGACTACACCTGCTACGGCAAGGCCGCCAAGGGCATCCTGTCCCGCCTGCGTGGCGTGGCGACGGACCCCGCGCTGCTTCCCGACACACCCTGACTCCGCCCGCCGCCCACGCGGTCGCGGGCCCGGACCGGAGACACCATGCCATTCGATCCAGAGTTCCAAGCCCTCTACGACCAGCGTGCCGCGCAGGGCGGCCGGCCGCTCTACACCATGACCCTGGAGGAGGCGCGCGCCGCCGATCTCGCCGCCGTCCAGGCCGGCGCGGGCGAGCCCGAGCCGGTGGCCGAGGTCCTCGACACGACCATCCCCGGACCGGGCGGGCCGCTGCCCGTCCGCGTCTACCGGCCCTCCGCCGCTCAGGGCCCGCTGCCCGTCCTCGTCTACTTCTTCGGAGGCGGCTGGACGCTGGGCAGCATCGAGACCGGCGACGCGATCTGCCGCAGCCTCACCAACGCCGCGGGCTGCCTGACGATCGCCGTGGGCTACCGCCTCGCGCCCGAGCACAAGTTCCCCGCCGCGGTCGACGACTGCCACGCGGGCGTACGGTGGATCGCCGAGCACGTGGGCCGGTTCGGCGGCGACGCCACGCGGATCGCCGTCGCGGGCGACAGCGCGGGCGGCAACCTGGCCGCGGCCGTCACGCTCAGGAACCGGGACGCCGGCGGCCCCGCCCTCGTCGCCCAGCTGCTCGTCTACCCCAACACGGACTATCTCGCGGACACGGACTCGCGCCGGGAGAACACCGACCCGCTCCTCTTCAACGACAAGTCCGTGCACTGGTACTGGGACAACTACCTCGCCACCGCCGAGGACGGAGCGGACCCGCTCGCCTCCCCGCTGCGCGCCACCGACCACTCCGGTCTGCCGCCCGCCCTGGTGATCACCGCCGAGTACGATCCGCTCCGCGACGAGGGCGAGCAGTACGCGACCCGCCTGCGGGAGAGCGGCGTCCCGGTCGAGGCGGTCCGCTACCACGGCGTCGCCCACGGGTTCTTCGCCATGGCCGGCACCCTGGACGCGGGCCGGCGCGCCGTGGCCCACGCCGCCGCCCATCTCCGTACGGTCTTCGCCGACACGACGACGGGGGTCTGAACGATGCCGGACACCACCGGACGGCCCGTACCGGCCCTGCCGCTCGCCGAACTGCACGCCTCGCTCTCCGACCCGCTCCTCGACGCGATGAACTTCCTCAACGAGGTCGTCAACCGCTTCCCGGAGGCCGTCTCCTTCGCCCCCGGCAGGCCGTCCGAGGGCGGCTTCGAGACGGAGGACCTGTTCCGTCATCTGCGGACGTACACCGACCACTTGGAGCGGGATCTCGGCTGGTCGCCCGAGCGGGTGCGCACCCAGCTGTTCCAGTACGGGCGCACCAACGGCATCATCCACGAGCTGATCGCCCGCACGGTGGCCAACGACGAGGGCATCCACGTCCCGCCGCAGGCCGTGGTGGTCACCACGGGCTGCCAGGAGGCGATGCTCCTCACCCTGCGGGCCCTCTTCGCGGCCCCCGAGGACACCCTGCTCGTCAGCTCGCCCTGCTACGTGGGGATCACCGGCGCGGCACGCCTGCTGGGCATCCCCCTGCGGCCCGTCCCGGAGGGTCCGGCGGGCCCGGACCCCGAAGCGGTTCTGGCGGCGATCCGCGGGACCCGGGAGGCCGGCGGCCGGCCGCGCGCCCTGTACGTCGTACCGGACTTCGCCAACCCGTCGGGCGCGAGCATGACCGTGGCCGCCCGTGAGCGGCTCCTGGAGATCGCGGCCGAGGAGGACCTGCTGATCCTGGAGGACGATCCGTACGGCTTCTTCGTCCGCACCGGGACCGCCCGGCCCACGCTCAAGGCCCTCGACCGGGACCGCCGGGTGATCCACCTCGGTTCCTTCTCGAAGACCGCCCTGCCCGGAGCCCGTGTCGGCTATGTCATCGCCGACCAGGAGGTCATCGGTCCCGGGGGGCGCGTCTCGCTGCTCGCCGACGAGCTGTCCAAGATCAAGAGCATGACCACGGTCAACACCTCGGCGGTCGGCCAGGCCGTGATCGGCGGACTGCTCATCGAGTCCGACTGCCGGCTGCGCGAGGCGAACGCCGGGGCGATCGCCTTCTACCGGAGCAATCTGGACACGCTGCTCCGCGAGCTGGACCGGCACTTCCCCGCCGATCGCAGGGCGGCCCTCGGCATCGAATGGAACGAGCCGGACGGCGGGTTCTTCCTCGTGGTGACCGTCCCGTTCCTCGCCGACCACAAGGCGCTGGAGCGCTCCGCCCGGGAGTTCGGGGTCCTCTGGACCCCGATGAGCGACTTCTACCTCGACGGGGGCGGACTCCGTCAGCTCAGGCTCTCCTGCAGCGCTCTGGAGCCGGCGGGGATCGTCGACGGGATCGCCAGGCTGGCCGCGTTCGTCAACGCCCGGATCGCCGAGGCGGGCGAGTAGAAGCCCCGTGGGAACGGACGAAGGAGGGGAGGGGGGGCGGTGACGGCCCCCCCCCCCCCACCGCCCCCCCGGGGCGCCCCGCCCCACTGGGGGGGGAACCCCCCCGGCGGGGACCC
>NZ_JBHWFF010000007.1:55607-97904 GCF_042733785.1 Streptomyces sp. NPDC059695
CACCCCCCCGCAGGCCGTGGGGGCGGTTTTCTCCGCGGCGGGCTACGCCACGATGTTGGGCGGGGGCGCGGAGCCGCCCCCCTCCCCACTTCGCTCCTCGTCGTCGCTCAGGCGCCTATGGCGTGGACTCCGCCGTCGACGTGCACGATCTCTCCCGTGGTCTTGGGGAACCACGGCGAGAGCAGGGCGACCACCGCGCGCGCCGTGGGCTCGGGATCGGAGAGGTCCCAGCCCAGCGGGGCACGCTGGGTCCACACGTCGCGGAAGGTCTCGAAGCCGGGGATGGACTTGGCCGCCATCGTCTTGATCGGCCCGGCCGCGACCAGGTTGCAGCGGATGTCGTGCGGACCGAGGTCCCGGGCGAGGTAGCGCGAGGCGGACTCCAGCGCCGCCTTGGCCACCCCCATCCAGTCGTACGCGGGCCAGGCCACCTTGGCGTCGAAGTCCAGGCCGACGATGGAGCCGCCGTTCTCCTCCATGAGCGGAAGGCAGGCCATGGCGAGGGACTTGAGGGAGTACGCGGAGACCTCGACCGCGGTCGCCACGGACTCCCAGCCGGCCGTCAGGAAGTGACCGCCCAGGGCGTCCTGCGGAGCGAAGGCGATGGAGTGCACCACCCCGTCGAGCCGCGCGTCACCGCCGACCTCCTGCCTGATCCGGTCGGCGAGGCTCGCCAGCTGGTCCGGGTTCTGTACGTCGAGTTCGAGCACCGGAGCCTTCTCCGGCAGCCGCTTGGCGATCCGTTCCACCAGGCCGAGGCGGCCGTAGCCGGTGAGCACGACCTCGGCGCCCTGCTCCTGGGCGAGCCTGGCCGTGTGGAAGGCGATCGAGGACTCCATCAGGACTCCGGTCACCAGAATGCGCCGGCCCGCGAGGATGCCGCTCACTTCGCCGCCTCCGTCCCGAGCCCGTTCGCCTGCCGGCCGGCGTCGACGGACACGAAGTCCACGACCTCGCGGACGACCTGGGGCGCGCCGATGATCCGGCGGTGCCCCAGCCGCGCCGTGGTCACCAGCCGCGCGTGGTCGCCGAAGGCGGCCAGGACCCGGCGGGCGTGCGGGGGGTCGACCATGTCGTCGTCATCGTCGTGGATCACCAGGATCGGAACGCTCACCTCTTCGGCCCCGGCGAACACGGAGAACCGGTGCCAGATGTCCTCCTCGTCCGGGAACATCTCGCGCTCGATGCGCCCGCGCAGCTCGTCCTTGAGCTTGTCGCGCAGGCCCAGCTGCTCGCAGAACTTGTCGACCAGGTAGGCGAATTCCGGTACGGGACTGATCGCGGCGATCCGCCCCGTGCGCAGCCCGTGCTGCATCGAGAGGAACGTCGCGGTGACGCCGAGGGAATGGGCGACGACCGCCTCGAAGTCCCCGTGTTCCCGGTGCAGCCGGGTGAGGATCTTCAGGTACTCGGCGATGTTGGTGGTGCGGCCCGTGGAATCGCCGTGACCGGGCGCGTCGAAGCTGACCGGGCTGTACCCCAGCTCGACCAGTTCGCCGATGATCTTCGCGAAGCGCGAGGCGCGCGACTCCCAGCCGTGCACGACGAGTACCTTGCGCTTCCCGTCGCCCCACTCGTACGTCACCACGGCCGTGTCGTTGACCTGGATCTCACCGCGCCGGGCGGTGTCGAACACCGGGGCCTCGTCGGGCCTGGGCCTGCTGCGGCCCTTGGGCATCCGGAAGAGGTTGAACGCCCCTTTGCCGGCCAGCTTGCCCGAAGCGTAGGACGTGCTGTTCAGGGCTGCACGTACAACTGCCGTAGAGCGTTCCATGTCACGCGCCCTTCTGGTTCTGCCGGAGATGCGGGAGAATCTAGCACGATCGTTCGCGTATATTCATCCCGTGAAACCGTTCCAGGCCACGACCAGGAGGCATCGAGCCGTGTCCCGCCCCATCTGGAGCTCGCCCTGGCAGCCCGGTCCCGTGGTGGTGCCGTCCGACGGCGCGGGTCCGGTGACGGTGAACATCACCGAGTTCACGGCCCACCGCCCGCTGGACGCGGCCAAGGTCTTCGTCGCGGGGGTCATGCTCCGCCGGAGCTGGCCCCGGACCGGCGGCGCGATCGGCATGTGGCTCTGGATGGAGTCCGGTTCGCTGCGTCCGCGCTCGGGCTCGGTCTCCCTCTGGAGCGACCGCGCGCGGCTCCAGGACTTCGTCGTCCGCCCGGACCACCTGCGGATCGTGCGGGCCTTCCGGGGCAAGGGCGCGTTGCGCTCCGTCACCTGGAGTTCGTCCGAATCCCGCCCGGACGCGGTCTGGGGTCCGGTGCACCGGATCCTCTCCGGGCAGGATCCCTGGCCCCTCGGGCCGGACGCCCCGGAGGGGTCCGTCGGACCATGAAAGTAAACGTACGGTCGTGCTACTGTCTGATCGGTCTGTACTCCCGTTCTGGAGGATGACGTGTCTCTCTCGCCCGTGGCCGGAGCCGAAGACCGCTACCCCGGCCCCAACCAGCGATTCAAGGACGACCTCGACCGTCTGATCGACGAGTGCCTGATGCCGTCCGTCCCCGGCCCCGCGCAGGGCCCGTCCCATGGACCCGCCCCACTCTCCGCAGCCCAGGCCGACGAACAGGTCAACGGCTGAGGAAGCCGACCGAGAAGGAGTCGCATGGACATCCTGGACCTCGACCGCACGGCCGTCCTGGAGACGGTCCGTCTCCTGGAGCACGCACAGCCCGAGGACTGGGAACGCCCCACCCCGTGCGACGGCTGGAACCTCCGCCGGCTGGTGGCCCACATGGCGGGTCAGCACCACGGATTCGCGGCCGCTGCCTCCGGGGGCGGCGCGGACCTCGCCGTCTGGCAGGACCGGTCCCTCGGCCACGACGGCCTGGCCGTCTACCGGGAGTCGGCCGATCTGGTCCTCGGACAGTTCGCCGAACCGGGCATCCTGACGCGGGAGTTCTCCCTCCCGGAGATCAGCACCGACCTCAGGTTCCCCGCCACCGTCGCCATCGGATTCCACTTCCTGGACTACGTCGTCCACGCCTGGGACGTGGCCAGGACCCTCGGCATCGAGCCGGACCTCACCGAGGAGACCGCGGAGGCCGCCCTGCTCTTCGCGCTGAGGGTCCCCGACGACGAACGGCGCCTGCGCCCCGAGGCGCAGTTCGCACCCGCCCTGCCCACCGGCCCCGGGACGGGCTCGCTCGACCTCGTCCTCGCCACGCTCGGCAGATCACCCGACTGGCCCGCCGGGGCCGCACCGACCGACCGAACCCTCCAGGAGGATCTCCGTGACCGCTGACCTCAGGGCGAATATCGCCCGCCGGCTGGAACTGACCGAGGACGAGGTGTTCGACGGCCGTCCGCTGTCCGCCGTCCTCGTCGCCTCACCGGTGGCCATCAACTCCATCGACCTGCTCGACGCGTTCGCGGGCGCCCTCGCCGACGTCGGCCTCGACGACGACGTGGAGCTGCCGACGATGACGCTGGACCACACCGCCGGCGACGTCGTGGCAGCCCTGACCGGCCAGCTCGACTCCGCCACCTCGTCCTGAACGGAAGGCGTGAACCCGTGCTGATCATGACCGACATCGTCAGTGAGCTCCGCGCCGGAGCGACCATCAGCGATGTGCTGCGCGCCCAGCAGAGCTATCACGAGTACCGCCGCTGGTCGTCCGACGAGCTCTTCGACGGCCGCCGGCTCGACCGCCCGGCCCCCGAGGACAGGGCCGCCCTGTGGCACGCGGCCCGGGCCGAGCTGACCACCCAGCCCGCCGGGATCCGGCTGGCCGTCGACGGAGTGAAGCTCGCCCACGAGATCCGCGAGTCGAACCCGCTCGGCGCCGACGTCCTGCACATCGCCGCCGCCTGGTCGGCCCGCTACTGGCTGGAGGAGGAGGCCCACCACGAGGTCTCCTTCGGCCGCCTCATGGAGATGGCGGGGGTCGACCCCATAGGCCACGACGAGGTCGTCGACCACCGGGGACCGTTCCCCACCGACAACTACGCCCGGGTCTGCGTCCTCCAGGCCTGCGTGGAGATCGAGGCCTGCGTCTCGTACGGGTTCGTCTCCCGCACCACCGAGGACGGGCTGGTCCGAGACGTCTTCCACACGGTGATGAAGGACGAGGTGCAGCACCGGCAGTACTTCGTGTCCTTCGCCAAGGCCCTCGTGGAATCCGGGGTCTACCCCATCAAGGACGTCCTCTCGATGGCGTACACCTGGATCCGCCCCGACGGGGGCGAGACCTACGGCTCCTCCCGCGAGGCCCAGACCGACCGGCAGGGGTACGTCAACTGGTGGGAGCACCTGCGCGGCGGCGAGGAGGAGTTCGGTCTCGGCGACGTCGCGCTGCACGAGGGTTCGGTGCATTCCAGGAAGCTCAGCAGTGTCTTCGCGCTGGTGCGCGAGGCCACCGGGATCGCCGTCACATCGTATGAGGACCTCAAGCGTGCCTACTTCGCCAGCCTTCGGACGAACGATGTCGACAGGATTCGATCTGCAGTCCGTCGAGGAGCTGAGAAGGAAGCCGCACTTGCTCGATAGCGGTGCGCTGTTCACCGCCGCCGAACGGGCCTACGTCCGGGCCCGGCCCGACCCGTACGCCTCCCTGGCCGGGCTGTTCTCGGCCAAGGAGGCCTGCGTGAAGGCGCTGAGCGCCATGGGTGGAGCACCGGACCACACCTTTCCCGACATCGAAGTGGTGCACGGCCCCGCGGGCCAGCCCCGGATCCGGCCCCACGGCCGCCTCGCCGCGTGGGCGCGGGAGCGCCACCTCGCCGTCGAACTGTCGATCAGCCACACCGGCGGCATGGCGGGCGCCGTCGTCGTACTCCTCTCCGCTCCGCCGGAGGAGCGAGGGAGAGAAGGGAGGGCCGCGTCGTGACGAGTGACGCGACGGCGGGCACCGCCGCACCGCCCGGACCGGTGGAGCACACCGTCGAAGTGGGTCTGCGTCCCAACGACTTCGACTGGGCCGGGCACCTGAACAACAGCGTCTTCCCCCAGCTCCTGGAGACCGGACGCTGGGAGTGGGGACTCGCCAACAAGGTCGACCTGCGGGACAGCACCCTGGTCGCGGTGGTGCTCCAGCTCCGCCTCGACTACCTGAAGGCGGTCGACTGGGACCCGGTGGGCCGCCTCTTCGTGCGCACCTCGCTCGCCGGGCAGACCCCGTACAGCTTCACCCTCGCCCAGGACGTGCTCCTGGCCGACGGGACCGTGGCGGCCCGGGGCCAGGTGCGCCTCGGGCTGGTCGACCGGGTGACCAAGGCCATTCACCGGGTCGACCTGCGGGCCCTGCCGGACCTCGGGGGAGGGGCCTCATGACCGCGCGCACCCTGGGCGAGGCCGTCGCCGCACAGGCCGGCCGCTCGGACGCGCACGTCGTCTTCGGAACCTCCGTGAGACGGGAGACGATCGGCTACGCCGAGTTCGGCGAGCAGATCGCGGCGGCCGCGGGCGGCTTCGCCGAGCAGGGCGTACGGCCGTCGGACCGGGTGATGATCCGGATCGAGAGCACCCGCGAGGCGGTGGTCGCGCTCCTGGGCCTGGTCCACCTCGGGGCGGTGCCCGTCTCGGTGAAGCCGAAGGTCCCCGGCGCCATCACGCGTCAGTACCTGGCCATGGTGGCGCGGCAGCAGGGCATCCGGCACACGTTCAGGATCCCCGGACAGGGGCTGCGCGAACTGGACCTCGTCCTGCGCCGGGGCGTGGTCCGCGAGCCGGCCGCCGCGGCTCCGGAGGACCTCGCGTTCGTCCAGTACACCAGTGGCTCCACCGGCATGCCCCGGCCGATCCCGCTCAGCCACCGGGCGCTGCTCGGCAACATCGAGGCCATCCGCGGCGTCTCCGGGATGAAGCGCGGGCACGCCGGGCTCATCGCCCTGCCGCTCCACCACGACATGGGCCTGGTCGGCGTGCTGACCTCGCTGGTGTACGGCATCGACCTCGTCGTCGAGAGTTCCGGCACGTTCCTGCGCCGGCCCATGGCGGCGCTGCAGCTGCTGCGGGACACGGAGAGCGTCCACAGCGCCCTGCCCGACTTCATGCTGAGGTACCTCGCGGCACGGATCGGCGAGGCGGCCCGGCAGGGCGCCCCCGACCCGGAGCTGTTCGGCGCGTGGCGCACCGTGTTCTGCGGGGCGGAGCCGATCCGGAGGCGGACGGTCGACACCTTCCTGGACGCGGTCCGCCCCTGGGGGTTCGACCCGACCTCGCTGGTGTTCTGCTACGGGCTCGCCGAAGCGACACTGATGGCCACCTCGCACCGCTACGTGGACGCCTCCACCAGCTTCTCGGCCGTCGGGGCCGTCGACGCGGCCTGCCTCGGCGTGCCCGTCCCCGGCCTCGACCTGCGGATCGTCGACGAGTCGGGGCGGGGCTGCGCGCCGGGCGCGACCGGCGCGGTGCAGCTGCGCGGGCCCACCCTCTTCGACGGCTACGACGGGGCGACCGATCACCGCACCTCCTGGTTCGACACCGGCGACCTGGGACACGTGCGCTCCGGCCGGCTCTATCTGAGCGGCCGGCACGGTGACCGGATCTCCGTGAACGGCGTGAACGTGTTCGCGACCGACATCGAGCAGGTGGTGGCGGCCCTGGAACCGGTGGCCGAGGCCGTGGTCCTGCCGCACGGGGAGTCCTTCGCCGTCCTCGTCGTGCCCGAGCGGGCACGGGTCGTCGACACCGCGAGCGTCGCGGCCGGGATCGCCGCCGACTTCGGAGTCGCGCCCCACTCCGTGATCGAGGTCCCGCGGAGCGCCATCACCCGTACGGCCAGCGGCAAACCGGCCCGCACCCACATGACCGAACAGTTCGAGAAGGGACTGCTATGACCGCCACCGGCACGGGGGCGCGCATCGGAATCGCCATCGCCTCCGGAATGCTCAAGGGCGTGTTCGGGCACGGCGTGCTGTCCGCGTTCGAGGAGCGCGGACTGCGGGCCCAGGCGTACGGCACGGCCTCGTCCGCCGTTCTCTCCGGCGGGCTCGCCGCGGTGGGCCAGGCCCGTGCGACGGGCGTGGACTACTGGCACAAGGCCGCCGCGGGAGCCGCGGGCAAGGGCATGAGCCATGTCGTGTTGAGCAGCATCGAGGAGTACGGCCCGACGCTGCGGGCGGGTCTCTTCCGTGCGGGAGCCCCCGAGTTCCTCCTGGCCACCAGCAAGGTCACCACCCCCGAGGCGGCCGAGATCACCCAGGGGCCGGGGGCGAAGGAGCTGGGCAGGCAGTTGCTGCGGAACATCTTCACCGGGGACCGCGGCTGGGTCGTGGAGAACCTGTCGGCCGAGGTGTTCTCCTCGCACGCCGAAGGCCACGGAGGGCGGCCGAAGCTGACGCCGGAGAACTTCGACGCCGTGTCCTACGCCTCCACCCGCATGATGCATGCCTGGGCCGTACCGGCCGAAGTGGACGGCGAGGCCTACGTCGACGCCTCGTACACCTGCGCCTGCCCGGCACGCGAGGTCGCGGCCACGGGCGTCACGGAGCTGATCGTGATCGGAGCGGACCCCTTCCCGGTCTTCCGCGACATCTACGCCTCCGAGGAGATCGTCGACGGATCCGTCCTCGACGGGGCCACGGTGCACGTGGTCAAGCCGGACGAGGACCTCAAGGGCCTGGGCGTCGACTACGCGTCGGCCTCTCCCGAAGGCCTCAGCGGCGCCTACGAGCTCGGGCGTGCCGCGGGTCTCCGCTTCGTGGATCTGAACCCGGCCCTCCTCGACGCGGCCGGGATCCCGGGACGCTAGGACCGACCGGCCAGCAGCCCGGGAGCCCGCCGACACCGCAGTCGGCGGGCTCCCGGCCGTCGGCGGGCCTCCGGGGCCTCCGGCCGGAGGGAGGTGCCCCGGGCCGGCCGCCAGGGCTGTCGTCCCGGCTGGGGCGGAGCCGGCGCCGGCGACCCCGCCGCACCCACTTGTCCGCGCCCGGCGGCACCGTGAATCTCACGGAACGTCACCGGCCCGTTGCGGGTGCGATGGGCGGGGTGCCGGATCCGGCGGCCCGGGACGGTGCGGTTCGGTGGGGTGGAGCCGTAGGGGGCGGGCGCCGGCCGGGGTTCGCCCGGTACCGCACGCATCCCCCCCAGAAGCGAGTGGACCGGACGTTCCGCCCCTCCTTCGGGGATTCCGGTCAGGACGGTTTCCGCAGAGCGCGGGGGCGCGCAGGCGCCTCCGCCCTCTTCCGTTCCGCCCGCCACGGACCTTTCCGCGCCAGGAGATCGACTTTCGGCCGATCATTCTCGGCCTGTCGCGCGAGGGGAGATACCAGAGGGGCCCGGTCTGCGGGTAAGTTTGCCAACTGCGCACCGCACATGAACGGTTGACGACTACAGTGTGTGGTTGATGATCATCGATAGGCTGATCGAACGTCTGTAGAACACCTCCCCCGTAGGCCCCCGTAGACCCCCTGAAGAACACCCCCGCAGTACGCCGATTCCTGGGCACGTACCAAGGACACTCATGTCTCAACTTCGCGCACCCGCCTCGCGGTCCGATCGACGCGAGGGCGGGCGGCACGGCCGGCCAGGCGCCCGCTCCGCCACCGGTACCCACAGCGATCCCCCGGCGCAGGCCTCCGCGCCGCTCTCCACGGAAGCCCGCATACGCCCCCAACTCCTGCGCACCTCCGTGCTCCCCGCCGTCGCGGTGGCCCTCGGCGGCGCGGCCGCCGTCCTCTTCACCATCCGCTCCACGGGCGCCAGCCCCGGCCCCGGGCTCTGGGCCGCGCTCACCGGAGCCGCCGCCCTCACCGTCGCCTCCGTGACGGCCGCCGCGCTCGGCGCGGACCGGGCCTCCAAGGCCGTGCTCGACCGCTGCAACGCCCTGCGCCGCGCCAGCGCGCGCGACCAGAGCGAACTTCGCACGGTCGTCGAACAGTTGCGCAAGGGAGAAGGCCCCCCGCCTCGCCCCCCGCTGCCGACCACCACTGCCGCAGGTGACGAATTCGACCTGCTCTCGCAGGAACTGACGCGCTCCCACGAGGCCGCCGTGGCCGCCGTCGTGCAGGCCTCCCGGCTCTCCAGCAGCGTCGGCAACGAACAGAAGGTCGAGGTCTTCGTCAACCTCGCCCGGCGCCTGCAGTCCCTCGTCCACCGTGAGATCCAGCTCCTCGACGAGCTGGAGAACGAGGTCGAGGACCCGGAGCTGCTCAAGGGCCTGTTCCACGTCGACCACCTGGCCACCCGCATCCGCCGCCACGCCGAGAACCTCGCGGTGCTCGGCGGCGCCATCTCCCGCCGCCAGTGGTCGAACCCGGTCACCATGACCGAGGTGCTGCGCTCCTCCATCGCCGAGGTCGAGCAGTACCCGCGGGTGAAGCTCGTCCCCCCGATCGACGGTACCCTCCGGGGCCATGCCGTGGCCGACGTCATCCACCTCCTCGCCGAACTCGTCGAGAACGCGACGCTGTTCTCCGCGCCGCACACCACGGTGCTGCTGCGCGCCCAGTACGTCACGGCCGGACTCGCGATCGAGGTCGAGGACCGGGGCCTCGGCATGCCCGTCACCGAGCAGAACAAGATGAACGCCCTGCTCGCCGACCCCGACCAGGTCAACGTCGCCCACCTGCTCCAGGACGGCCGCATCGGACTCTTCGTCGTCTCGGCGCTCGCCCGCCGGCACGGCATCGCCGTACGCCTCCAGTCCAACATCTACGGCGGCGTCCAGGCCGTCCTGGTGCTCCCGCAGGGCCTCCTCGGCTCCGACCCCGAGGGCCTCGCCCAGCACGAGCGCCAGGCCGCCGCGACCGCCGGCTCCGCGGCGATCCCGCCCGGCCAGGTGCAGATGCAGCCCCAGCCCGCGGTCGCGCCCCCCATGACGACCCCGAGCCACGCCCCCGCCCCGGCCCCCGTGCCGAGCCAGGCACCGGCCCCGGTCGCGGCGCACACCCCGGGCCACCTCACCGGCCACCCGCAGCCGACCCCGCAGGCGCCCGCGCCGACGCCCCTCGGCGGAAGCGCCCTGGGCGGAACGGGCGCCATGGCCGGAGCGGGCGCCCTCGGCGGAACGAACTCCATGGCCGGAGCGGGCACCCTCGGCGGTGCGAACGCCATGAGCGGTCCGTCCGTCACCGCCCCCGTACCGCCGTCCGTGCCCTCGCCGTCCCCGGAGCGGGCCCCCGCCCGTCACGAGGACACGCAGGTGCTCGGCGTCTACAACGGCGGGTACGGGAACCCCGGCCACGCCCCCGCGGCACCGGCCCAGCCGTCCGGCGCCGCCCACGCGAGCCCGCCCGAGCACCTGCTCTCGCCGCTCCCCCCGGCCCCCCGTGCCGAGGCCGACGGCCGGCCCCTGCTCCCCAAGCGGCGCGCGCAGGAGCACATCGTCCCGCAGCTGCGCGACGAGCCCGCGACCCGCAAGACGGAGGAGCACGCCCTGCACGACCCGGGCCTGATGGCCGCGTTCCAGCGCGGTATCGGCCTCGCCGAATCCCAGCCCGCCCCCCATGAATCGCTGCGTCCCGGTGACGCGCACAAGGAGTAGATCACCATGGCGAGCAATGTGCCGACCGGCCATTCCTCGGACCTCGACTGGCTGCTCAGCGGCCTGGTCCAGCGGGTCCCGTACACCCGCAACGCCGTCCTGCTCTCCTCCGACGGTCTCGTGAAATCCGTCCACGGCCTCGACCCCGACGCCGCCGACCACATGGCGGCCCTCGCCTCCGGGCTCTACTCGCTCGGCCGCAGCGCGGGCGCCCGGTTCGGCGACGGCGGCGAGGTCCGCCAGGTGGTCGTGGAGCTCGACTCCACCCTCCTCTTCGTCTCCACCGCGGGCTCCGGCACCTGCCTGGCCGTCCTCGCGGGGCGCGAGGCGGACGCCGCCGTCCTCGGCTACGAGATGGCGATGCTCGTCAAGAGCGTCAGGCCCTATCTGGTCACCCCCGCCCGGCAGGCCGCCGGCGCGGTGGGCGGCCTCGGGCAGTAGACGTGACGTCTCATCAGGAAGGACCCTGGCTCGACGACGCGGCCGGGCGGCTGATCCGCCCGTACACCGTGAGCGGCGGCCGGACCAAGCCCACCACCGCGCTGGACCTGCTCTCCATGGTGATGGCGACCGGATCCACCCCCCAGGCGCACATGGGTCCCGAGCACAGCCTGGCCCTCGGGCTGTGCGACGGGCCGACCTCGGTGGCCGAGATCTCGGCGCACTTACGGCTCCCGGCCGTCGTCACCAAGGTCCTGCTCTCCGACCTCGTGGACTGCGGGGCGCTGACCGCCCGCGCACCCCGCTTCCACGCCAATCCCACCGACCGTTCCTTGCTGGAGGCAGTGCTCGATGGCCTACGACAACGGCTCTGAGCGCCACGACAGTTTCGCGTCCGACCCGTTCCCCACCGCGCTCAAGATCCTGGTGGCGGGCGGATTCGGCGTGGGCAAGACGACCCTCGTGGGCGCGGTCAGCGAGATCGAACCGCTGAGCACCGAGGAGCTCCTCACCTCGGTCAGCGCGGCCACCGACAGCCTGGAGGGCGTGGAGTCCAAGACCACGACCACCGTGGCCATGGACTTCGGCCGCATCACGCTCGACGACCGCCACGTCCTGTACCTCTTCGGAACCCCGGGCCAGGAGCGCTTCTGGTTCATGTGGGACGAGCTCTCCGAGGGAGCGCTCGGAGCGGTCGTCCTCGCCGACACCCGCAGGCTCCAGGAGTGCTTCTCCGCCGTCGACTTCTTCGAGCGGCGGGGCATCCAGTTCGTCGTGGCGGTCAACGAGTTCGACGGCGCCTACCGCTACGAACCGGACGAGATCCGCTCCGCCCTCGACCTCAGGCCGGAGGTGCCGGTCGTCCTCTGCGACGCCCGGATCTCCAGCTCCGGCATCCGCACCCTGCTGACCCTCGTCCAGCATCTGCTCACCACCATCCCGGACACCGTGCCGAGCTACGGAGCCACGCCATGACCTACGACCCGACCGGTCACCTCCTGCTGACCCCCATCGACAAGGAGGCGCCGGCCCGTGTGCAGCGGCTGCGCGAACTCGGTCTCGGGGAGCGGCCGGACCCGGCGTTCGACGACTTCGCCCACCGGCTCGCCGAGGTGACCGGCGCGCCGTTCTCGATGGTGAACTTCATCGACGAGAACCGGCAGTTCTTCGCGGGGCTGCACACTCCCGAGGGCACCCACTCCGGCAGCGACCTGGGCGCCACCGCCGCGGGCGCCGGCGGCGTCGGCCGCTTCATGGCCCGTGACCACGGCTACTGCCCGCACGTGGTCGTGCGGCGCAAGGCGCTCGTCCTGGAGGACGTCTGCGACTACCCGCGCTTCGCCGGGAACCCGGTGGTGGACGAGATCGGCATCCGCTCCTACATGGGGGCGCCGCTGATCGACCGTACCGGGGTCGCCCTGGGCACCATCTGCGTGGTCGACACCGACGTCCGGCCGTGGGGGTGGGGTCAGACGTGCGCGGGCACCGGCTCCGGCGTACGGACCAGCTCGGACAGCCGCTCCGACCAGCTGCCCTTGTCCTGGCCGAGAGCGACCTCCGCCAGCCGCAGGAGCTGGACGTCGGAGGTGCCGGCCGGGGCGAAGATGTGGTGGGCGTCCCGGAGGTAGCGCTCGATGGCCCGGTCCGTGAAGAGGCCGGCGGCGGCGTGGATCTCCATGGCGTTGCGGCCGGAGTCGATCGCCGACTCGACGTTGACGAGCTTGGCGTTCATCAGCTCGGTGTCGCAGGAGAGGCCCTGGTCGAGCAGGTGCACGGCGTGGTACGCGGCGAGCCGGGCGGTCATCAGCCGGGACTGCATCTGTCCGAGCTTCAGCTTCACCGTGGGTAGGTCGTGGAGCGGCTTTCCGTAGCGGATGCGCTCGGAGGCGAAGCGGGTGGTCTCCTCCAGGATCGCCTGGTGGATGCCGAGCGAGACGGCGGTGAGGTTGGCCCGTCCGTACAGCACGCTGGAGGAGTACGCGACGGCGAGGCCGTCGCCCTCGTCGCCGAGGCGGTTGGTGGCCGGAACCCGGCAGTTCTCGAAGATCAGCTCGCCGAAGCTGAAGCCGTGGAGGCCCATGGCCTCCTGCTGCGGACCGGTCCTGAAGCCCGGACGATCGGATTCGACCAGGAAGGCGGTGAGTCCCTTCGACCCCGGACCGGTCCTGACCACGACACCGTGCAGATCGCCGACGTGGCTGTTGCCGACGTAGACCTTGCTGCCGTTGAGGATGTAGTCGTCGCCGTCCCGGACCGCGCTGGCGCTCATGCCGAGGACGTGACCGCCGGACTCGGGCTCGGTGACCGCGATCGTCGGCAGGCAGGCGCCGGCGGCGATCTCCGGGAGCCAGGTCTTGCGCTGATCGTCGCTGCCGAAGTGGACGATCTTGGCGGTGCCCAGCTGGGAGGCCTGGACCATGGCGCCCATGGCGCCGCTGACGCGGGAGAGCTCCTCGATGATGATGGTCTTGGCCAGATGGCCGGCGCCCATACCGCCGTATTCCTGGCTGATTGTCGCGCCCAGCCAGCCCTGCTCGGCGATCCTGCGGGACAGCTCGTGGTGGACCGTCCGGGAGGCCTCCATCTCGGCTATCCGTGGCCGAACCTCACGCTCCGCGAAGTCGCGGACCGTTTCGCGGAGCTCATGATGCAGCCGGCTGCTGAAGTAGCTGTCCATGCGAGTCCTCACCTGCGAGACGCCTGTCCGGTGGGTTGTCCGGACAGGTGGTGCGTCGGCAGTGGTCCCGTCCCGAACAGGCCGACCACTTCATGGTGTTGATCTTTACGGAACGGATCAATATCGCCACCAAATTTGTCCGAAACCGGAATGGTTGACGTTTGTTTCCGACTGTGTTTCGCGAGGTCTTGGCCTGCTCGACCCGATTCGCAGTCCTTTCCCCATGGTCAACTTTCTGCCACATGCCAACGGCAAGAAAGCGATCGGCATATGGCGATGAGCTGCCCTGTATCGGCATATCAGGCCCTTCCTCCCCAGAAGGGCCGTATTCCCGAAGCCCGCCACCTGCCTTCCTGCCCGTACGGCACCCGCCTGCAGTCCCCGGAGGCACTCATTCCGGCCCGCTGGAGCGGGCGCGCGGGCGCACTCCGGGGCGCTGGGGCGCGTCACGGAGCGTGAGGGCGCGGGCACGGCGTACGGGTGCCAGGAAACGCGTGCGTGACCACCGGGGAAAGTGCGGTATTGTTCTCATGCGCGTTCGGCCAGGGGAAACCCCAGGTCAGACGGGTATCGGGACGTGGCGCAGCTTGGTAGCGCACTTGACTGGGGGTCAAGGGGTCGCAGGTTCAAATCCTGTCGTCCCGACCACGCGGAAACGCAGGTCGGAGGCCGTTCTCTCATCCATGAGAGGGCGGCCTTTCGTGCGTCCCGGGAGGCGCACGGGTGTGACCCGGCTCACGGGAACCCGGGGGCGGGCCGGTCCAGTGCTGATCATGAACCTCCACTCGAACCACGCTTCTTCGTCCGCCCCGTCCGACCCCGCTCGGACGACGACGCGCCGGTCCGTGCTGCGCGGGCTCGGCGCCGCCACGGCCGCGGGCACCGCCGCGGTCTGCCTCCCGGCCGCCACGGCCCACGCCGCGTCCGCCGGGCCGCGGACCTCCGCAGCCTCCGGCACGTACGCCCTGACCCTCGTCCACCTGGGACGCGACGGCGCACCGACCACCGACTACCGCACCCTGCTGACCGCGCTGTCCGGCCCCGACGCCGGCAGCGGCCGGGAAGTGAAGGGGTCACCCAGTACAGTCACCCTCCAGGTGCCCGGCGGGCGGTACATGCTCGACGCCACCCTCTCCACCAGGCCGGTGGGGGAGGGGAACTGGGGGAACGACTGGCTCGTCCAGCCCCGGCTGGACGTCGACCGCGACATGACCCTGGTCCTCGACGCCCGGGTCGCGCGCCCGGTCGACATCCGGCCGCCGGTCGACGACGCCGGGTACGAGCAGACCGGGGTGTTCGCCGAGGTGACGTACGAGGGGGTCACCGGGGTCGCGAACCTCCTGTCGATGTCGCTGGACCTGCGCACCGCGCACCTGGGGCCGGCCGCCGAGCCGGGCTCGGTGCGGACCTGGGTCGACACGTACTGGCGCCGTCCGTCCGGCGTCTGCGCCCTCGGCTACGCCTTCCGGGGCGAGCGCGCCCTGGACGGCCTGGTCCGGCACCCCGCCCTCGCCGACCTGGCCACCCTGGAGGTGCGCGCCGGGGCGCCCGCGTCCGGCGCCGGAACGGCCCTCGTCGAGTTCTCGCCCTCGGTGGGAGCCTCCCCGGCGCTGGGGTTGCCGGTGCCGTCGAGGGGCACCGGGACGTTCCTCCTCACGCCCGAGCGCGGCACCTGGGACCTCGTGTACGGCATGCACTCCGAGGCGGAGGGGCCCGCCAACCACTACTTCGTCCTCGGGCGCTCGTTCACGCCCGGCTCCACCACGGTGCACACCTTCGACCTCCCGGTCTTCGGCCCGGCCCTGGACTCCTCGCCCGGCGCCCGGCCCGTCGCGCAGCGCACCGGCGACACCATGGACCTGACGGTGCCTCTGCTCGCCGACGGCGACGGCCACGTGCCGTCCTCCCCCCTCTTCACCGCGTCGACCGTCACGCTCCACCGCAACGGCACGCTGATCGGGACCCGCCGAGGCGAGAAGCCGGGGCACGCCTCGTTCACGGTGCCCGCGGGGCGCGCCGCCTACCGGCTGACCGCGAGCGCGACGCGGCCGCGCGGGAGCGTCACGGCGGCGTGGACCTTCACCTCCGCCGCGACGGCCACCGCCACCGACCTGCCGCTGAGCGCCGTACGCTTCGGTCCCGACCTCGCGCTCGACGGCACCGCGCCGGCGCGCACCGCGAGCCGGGTGGCGGTGTCGGTGGAGGGTGCGGCCCGGCGGTCGGGAGTGCGGTCGCTGACCGTGTCCGTGTCGACGGACCGGGGCGTCACCTGGACGCCGGCGGCGGTGACCGGCGGACGGATCGCGGTGACGACACCGGAGCCCGGCAAGGCGGTGTCGCTGCGCGCGGAACTGACGGACGTGCACGGCAACACCCTCACCCAGACGCACATCGACGCGTACGTCACGCGCGCCGCCACCGGGGCGCGCTGAGTGCCTGATTGGAATCCCTGGTCGTAGGGCTTGAGGGTCGCGATGCTGGCTGTATGGGCTCGTGTGGGGCGGTGCGGCGGCATTGCCCGGAGTGCGGGGTGCCGCTGGCGACGACGAAGACGGCGGCGGCGGTGTTCTGTTCGGGTAGGTGCAGGTCAAGACGTTGGCGGGCCTTGCAGCACGCCCGCCGGCGGGTAGCGGAGATGCAGCGGGGGCGAAGAACCCTCTGGGTCTGAGGGCGCGAGTGGACGGTTGGGGTCCGGCTGGGCCGCTCGGCCGTGTTCTGCTCGTCGCTGCGCGGAAGCTTCTGGTCTGTATGCCTTTGCACCGAGGCAGGCATCACATCTGCTGGGCGGATCTTGAATCCCGTGCGGAGTCACTGATGGAATCGGGCATTCCACCGAGGGGGAGAGATGGGATATCTGATAGCGGCGATCGCCGCGGGCATACTGTGGGTCGTCATTCACCGAGCGAGCCGGGATGGTGCCGCGTGGGGCGCCGTGGCCGACTGGGCACGCGCCCAGCGATGAGTGGCTGTTTGAGGCCCGGCTCGTTGATGGTCCGTGGGTGTGCGGGGGCATGCTTTTGCGGGGGGGGGGGGGGGGCCGGATGGGGCCCCGCGCCGGGGGGCTGTGAGGGGGGGGGTGGTGGGGGGGGGGGAGGGGGTGGGGGGGGGTGTGGCGTGTGCGCGCGGGGCCGCCGGCGGCCCCCCCCCCCCCCCCCGCGCCGGGGATGAAGCTCAGGGTGAGGACTGCCGGGGGCTCAAGGTGAGGTGAGAGTCGGCCGGTCAGGTCTTCTTCGACCAGCTGGCGTGAGGGCTTTTGCGCGTGAGCCGGCGGGTCATCAAAGTGATAAGTGCCCAGGTCAGATGTGCCTCTGAGTGCTGTGGGAGGCGTTCGTAGTCGCGGACGTTTCGGCGGGCTTTCATGATCCAGCCCAGAGTTCGTTCGACTTTCCAGCGACGTGGCAGGACGACGAAGCCTTTGGCTCCGCGGGGGCGGGAGACCGTTTTGAGGGTCGTGTTGAGGAAAGCGCCCGACCAGTTGATGAGCTGGCCGCCGTAGGCGGAGTCGGCCCAGACCTGGGTGATCTGCGGTTGCATGACCCGCAGCCGCCAGAGGAGTTCGCGGGCCGCGTCGCGGTCGGTGGTATCGGCGGGCGTCACCGTGATCATCACTGGAAGCCCGAGGGTGTCGACGGCGATGTGTCTCTTGCGGCCGTTGACCTTCTTCCCCGCGTCGAACCCGCGGGTGGCCTTGGAGACCGTCTCGGCTCCCTTGACCGACTGCGAGTCGACGATCAACGTCACGGGCCAGGGGCATCGTCCCTGGCCCGTGCGGATCTGCCGCCTCAGTTGATCACGGAGAAAGCCGATGACGCCGCGGCGGTGCCAGGCGGCGAAGTGGTAGTAGACGGTCTGCCAGGGTGGATAGTCCGCGGGCAGGGCCCGCCACTTGACCCCGTTGTCGACGAGATAGCGGATGGCGTCGACGATGTCGCGCCGTGGCCACTTCTCCGGCCGGCCGCCCGTCTTGGTCTGGCAGGCCGGCCGGGGAAGCAGCGGTTCGATCACCGCCCATTCCGCAACCGTGGTGTCGGAGGGGTAGCGGCGCCGGCGGGTCGTTAAAGCTGGCATGGGAGGGGGTCCGGGGTCATTTGGAGAGCTGGGCGAGGGTGGCGCGGGCGCCGGTGAGCTGGGCGGATGCGAGCTGGGCCCACTCGTCGTCGGGGTGTCGCGTGAGGTGCGGGTCGAGCGTCCCCGTGATCAACCGGGTCAGGCGCCCCAGGACGAGGCGGAACTGCTTTTTCTCGTATTCGATCCAGTCGGCTGGCTCTTCGGAGAAGAGGTAGCCGTCCTTGCGTCGCCAGATGATCGGCGTCAGGTGCTCCGAGGCTCCGACATCGCGCAGGTGACGGACCCCGCGGGCGACCTGCGAGGGAGAGAGGCGGGTGGCGGCGACCAGCTGCTTGGCCTGGAGTCCTGCGGGTCTGGCTTCCATGAGCGCGACGCGGACCAGGTCGCCGTAGTGCTCGGACAACGGCCGGGCCTGGCCGGCGCCCCGGGGGCGGCGGGACACCGCTGTCACTCGCCCTTGAGGAGCTGGGCGAGCTGCTCGTCCAGGGTGAACGTGCCGGTCTCCAGCGCGGCCTCCAGCCAGTCGGCAGCTCCCCGGACCTTGGCGATCGAACGCCGGACCGTCTCGCATTCGTCGTCGCTGAACTCCTGGTCCCGCAGCCGCGGAACGAGCCGGCCCAGCGTCGCCACGTACTGGTGGGCGGAGCCGACCAGGTCGAGGTATTCCATGGTGTGCTCGATCCTGCGGACCGCTGGCATGCGCTCGCGGATCTGCTCGCGGGCCTGCTCGGAGTTGTCGAACTGGGCCCGGTTGACGGTGAAGCGGACGTCGTCGTTGCGCATCGCCTGCCGGGCGACGCGAGGACGTTGCAGCAGTACGGAGGTGACCGAGGTGGCGACGTCGTCGTCGCGGGTGAGTTCCTTGACGACCCTGATCCGCTCGGCGGCCGGCATGCTCTTTGCGGTCTCGGGACGGGAGAGCAGGGACGCGGCCACGTGGACGGCGACGTCATCATCGCGGGTCAGGTCCTTGACTGCCCGGACCTTCTCCTCGACCGAGACCGGATTGTCGACCTGGTGCCCGACCAGGCGTTTCGCTCCGTCCGTGGTCCACTGCTTGCGGCCCGCACGCGGGTTGAAGGGGGCGTCCTCGACCGACACCCACCGCTCTTCCTCGTCCGTGATGGAGGCGAGGATCTTGTGGACCGTGTGGGAGACGTCGTCCTTGCGCTTTTCCTTCGGCCAGCGCGAGGACACCCACCGCCAGTCCTCGACGGTCTTGCGTGAGACACCAATGTCGTCGGCGAACATCTGCAACGCCTCCTCGACCGTGAACAGGTCGTCCGTCCTCTTGGCCACCGACCCTCCCACCGGTCGCATTGGCTCGATGAGCAGGGCCTTGTCACCCAGTGCGAACTGGGCCTTCGTGACTTGAGCGATCAGCTCGCGCGCTTCCGCAACGAGCTCTTCGTAACGCGTCCGTGAGACGTTCCCGACCCGATCCGACATGACGTCACCGCCCTCGTGCCCCCGGGCCGGGCCGAACACCGGCGGTGTTCGGCTCAACGCCGTATCAGCCCAGGTCACGACCAGAATGAAGCCCCGCGACCTGCTCATGACAGGCGCGAACGGGGAGCGTGCGGGGCGCACCGACAGCCGTCCGCACCCCTCTGTGAAAGTCGTGCGACAGGCGGTTCACCTGCGGCGTTCGGCTATGGCGTCACCGTGACGGAATCCGGTGACGCCTTCGCCCGCCAAGCCCTCGTCCGACACCGCGACGAGCAGAACACCGCCGAGCGGCGCAGCTCGACCCCAACCGTCCACTGACGCCCGCAGACCGGGCAGAACGCTCTCTGCCCCCGCTGCATCTCCGCCACCCGCCGGCGGGCCTGTTGTAGGGCTCGCCAACGTCTTGACCTGCACCTACCCGAACAGAACACCGCTGCCGACGACTTCGTCGTCGCCAGCGGCACCCCACACTCCGGGCAATACCGCCGCACCACCCCACACGAGCCCATACAGCCAGCATCACGGCCCTCAAGCCCCACGACCAGGGATTCCAATCAGACACTGACGCCGCGGCAGGCCTCGGCCCGGCCGTCGAGGCGGCGGTGCCGTGTACGGGTCGGCGGCGGGGTGGCCGTGGTCAGGCGGGGAGTCCGAGGCGCGGGCCCCCGCGGGCGTGCAGGCGTCTGAAGAAGGACAGGACGCCCGCGGAGCCGCCGGCCCAGGTGGCGCTCGGGCGGGTGAGGCCGGTGTCCGGGAACACGGGGCGGGACCAGGTGCCGCCGCTGCGGCTCAGGACGAGCAGGGCGACGGTCTCGGCCGCGTCCCAGAACTCCTCGGACGCGGACGCCTCCGCGACGTCCACCATCAGGTCGCCCACGCCGGCCAGTCCGCAGCACTGGGTGACCAGGGGCATCCGCGGTGCCAGTGCGGCGCACGAGCGCGCGGCCCGCCGGGCGAGGTCCAGGTACCCGGGCTCGTCGAGGTCCCGGGCGGCCCGGACCAGCACGGTACCGATGCCGGCCAGCCCCCGGCACCACGAACCGTACCGGCGGGTCGCCCCGGGCCCGGCGGCCGCCGCGATGACGTCCGGTGTCACGGCGGCCAGGCGAGCGGCGGCCTTCTCGGCACGGCTGATCGCGTCCGGGTCACCGGTCGCCCCCGCGTGGGCGAGCAGGAAGCACACGACGCCTGCCTCGCCGTGCGCCATGCCCTCGCGAAGCGCCGCGCTGCCGTGCGTGTCCTGATCGGGGGTCAGGCGAGCGGTGCCCGAGGCCAGCATCCGGTCGCAGTCGGCGGCGACGGCGAGGTGCCGGTCCGCGACGCCTCGGTGACCGGACCGGAGGGCGTGCCGGGCGAGCAGCAGCCGGCCGAGGCCGATCCCGGCGGCGCCCGCGATCAGGTCCGCCTCCGGAGGACCGCCGTCCGGTGCGCGCTCCGGAAGGACGGGGTGACCGGGTGCCACGCCGGTGTCCCCGCCCGGTCCCGCGGCCGGCTTCCCGCCCGGCTTCCCGCTGGGTTCCGCGCCCTGGCCCGCTTCCGCGAGGAAGAGTTCGACACCGGTGCGCCCCGTGTAGAAGCCGGGCGGCAGGTTCCGGGACTGGGCCGCCGTCCACCGCGCCAGCGCGTCGACCGCGGAGCGCACGGGGGGCCGGTGCGCGTGGTGGAGGAGTTCGAGGCCGAGTCCCGAACTGCCGCCGTAGACGTCGATCGAGGTGGGGACGTTCAGCTGTGCGGCCCGGACCGGGTCCGCCATCGCGAGCGCCTCGCCGGCGCAGTACGCGGTCGTGTGCTCGATGATCTCGTCCAGCAGGTCGCGGTCGACGCGCGGCCGTGCCGGCCGGTGTGCGGGTCCGGTCCGGCCGGTGCGCAGGCGGTCCGCCGCGGCGGTCCGCTCGGCCGGGTCGAAGCTCATCAGACCGGCGATCGCCGCCCGGACCTCCCGGTGGGCACGCCCGGGCAGCGCCCACGCCAGGCAGGACAGCGTCCTGTCCCGGTGGATCCGGCGGTCGGTGCCGACGACCACGGGGTCCATGCCGGTGGAGGCGAAGAAGAGGGTCGCGCCGAGGGCGTAGTGGTCGTCGGCGGGGGAGGCCGGTCCGGTCGCTCGCAGGACCGGCTCGCTGTATCCCGGGGTCGCCCCTCCCGGGCCGGTGCCGTTCCGTTCGCTGATCCCGAAGTCGATCACGTGGCAGTGGCCGGGGCCCGAGCCGTCGAGTACGACGTTGTCGGGCTTGAGGTCGCGGACGACCACGTTCCGCTCGTGGACCGCGTCCAGGACGCTCAGGAGACGGGAGGCGAGCGCGGACAGCGCGCGCGGGGGCCGGGATGCGACGTCCCGGGAGTCGTCGTCCCGGTAGGGGCCGTGCCGCAGCACCTCTCCGCGCAGGTCCCGGTCGCCGCAGCTGCTCATCACCAGGTACTCGTCCGACCGGTGGGCGAAGTAGTCCAGGGCGCGGGGCACGCCCGTGACGCCGTCGAGCGCGGTGAGGACCGTGTGCTCGTTGCGGAGACGGTGGCGGGCGTCCGTACCGGAGTCGTCCTCGCCCACGAAGGCCCGTGCCTGTTTGACCACGACCGGCCGCCCGAGCGTGCGGTCGACCGCACGGTAGACGTTGCCCCGCGCCGAGCGCGCGATGCCCGCGGTGACGGCGTAGCGTCCGCCGCCGAAGCCGGGAGCGGACGGCTCTCCGGCGCGTGCGGATCCGGCCGCGAAGGGGTCCTCGGCCCAGGGCGGGCACCGGTAGCGGCCGACGGCCAGGCCGTCGAAGACCCGGCCGTCCGGCCCGGTCATGACGGATTCGAGGCGCCCGCTCCGGCCGGTCCGGTAGTCGCCCGTGAAGGGGCCGTAGCGGTAGTAGACGGGTGCCCTCGGGTCGACCCGCCGGTCGCTGACGACGGTCGGGCCCTCCCGGTCGCGCAGGACGGAGGCCAGCTCCAGGGCGACCTCGACCACGCTGCCGGCCGCGGGGTAGACGGTGATCGCCTTGCCGACGGCTCCGGCGCTCACCGCCCCGGAGTTGAGGCGGCGCAGCGTCTCCGCGTCACGGGCGAACTTCGCGTGACAGACGTGCCGTGACAGCACCGGCAGGACGAGCCGGGTCACCGTCCCGAGGTCGCCGGGGCGTGCCGAGACGTGCAGTTTCCAGCCGTGCTCCATCGCCGGCATCCGCGGATCGTTCAGATACGACCAGGTGCCGTCGGACCAGCCGCTGCGGCCGGCGATGGAGACGTCCACCGCTAGGAGTTCAGGTCACACGCGAAGCGGGTGGTGGCGGTCACCCAGGGGTCGGCGAGACACGCGGTGTGTTCGCGGTCGCTGCGGTCGTCGTCCTCGAACGCGATCGCCTCGTCGTCGATCTCCAGGGGACCCGCGTCGCGGATTCCGGCGGTTTCCAGCAGGTCCGGCACGGCTAACGGCATGTCACGCCTCCAGGTTGTGTCGTGCGCCGAGGAACAGGTGACGGCCCGGCCGGGCCGGTGGACCCGTGGGGCCGGTGACTCGCTGAACCAAGGTAGGGAGGGGGTGAACTCCCTGACAAGGGACGGGAGAGAAACGATTCTCCGTACGGGGTCAGGACTGCGGCACGGTGTTGACGTAGTCGGTGCCGGAGCTGTGGAAGCCGTCCACCGCCTTCTGGACGTCCGCCGCGGAGACCGCTTCGTCGGCCTTGTGGTAGACCCAGTCGACCTTCATGTCCCAGGTGCGCGCGCCACCGGCGAAGGGCAGGTCGATGAGCCAGTTGCTGAAGTGGATGTCCATCTTCTCGCGCGGGACGTACTTCCCGGAGCTGGTGAAGAGGACCTTGCCGTCCAGGGAGTAGGTGACCTTCCCGTCCATCGCGGTGATCACCATCGTGTGCCAGCCTCCGAGCTCGCGCTTGAGGCTGTGGGCGACCCGGTCCGGCGGATCGGCCTTGTACCAGCTGACGTTGTCCAGCTGCGGCCCCACCGAACCCCAGCCGCCGTTCGGCAGGTACTCGAAGTCGAGCTCGCTGTAGTTCTCCGAGGAGTCCGCGGGGGAGATCGGGAAGAAGGTCTGGACGACGTGGTCGCCGTCGCGGCCGCTCGTGGGCTCGTCGCTGAGGTGGATCCGGGCGGCGTAGGTCCCGGTGAAGTACTTCGTGCCGGTGGTCTGCACCTCGGCCTGCTCCGTGCCCTGCGCGGTGCCGTCGGTGGAGGACCGCAGCCGCAGGACCGTGCCTCCCTGGGCGGTCGTGTCGGACGGGAAGCCGACGCCGGCCGTGCCCCAGGTGTCCTTGATCCCCGGGCCGCCGCCACCGGTACGGATCTCCCAGCCGTGGGCGGCGAGCGCGGGGTCGTCGGCGCCGCTGTAGCGGAAGTCGTCGAACAGCGTTCCCGGCGGTCCGGACGGACTCGGCGATGCTTCCCGCGCCGGCGCGGCGTCGGAGCCACCGCCGGACGAGGGGCCGGCGGAACACGCGGCGAGGACGCACAGGGCGGCGGGCAGCGTGAGCACGGCCCACGCGCGGCGACGGGGGGTGCGGCGGGGCTGGCTCACACAGGCTCCTTGGGGTGCAGAGGCGGTATCCGGACACGCCCGTTGCATACGGATCACGCGCTGATCCCGTGAATCGAGGGGACATCCTAGCGAAGGGTTCAGGCCACCCGGCGCGCCCGACCGATTCGGTCACCAGCGTCTCGCAGTGCGGTCGTTCGACATACCGATCCGGTTACGGCGCTCGACCAGATCATGCCAAATCTGCACATCGCGCCCCAATCGATCGTCGTCGTGCGCTACGGTCCGCTCTACGCTTCAGCGGTCTCCATACCCTGCACAAAAAGGCCACACAAGATGCGCCAAGTCACCACACCCTTCGGGCACGGTCCGGCATACCCGGCGCACATCGGCATGTCCGAATCGCAGGGGGTGGAGCCCGCTCCGGCACCGGTGTTCGTCGACCAGTCGGGTCTGCGCAGCCGCCTGTTCCGACGCTTCGGATGGCCGGTCTCCGTGGTCGGCGCGATCCTGGCGGCCGCCATGGGCGGGAGCCTGATCGGTGTGCAGTCGGACGCCCCGGCGATGGGGATACCGCCGAAACCGTCGTACCTGCCCGCGACGGGACACCTGTCGCCCTCCCACCCCTAGAGGGCACGGTCCGCGACACCCCACCCCAGAAGTCCGGCCGTCACGCCGCAGGTCGTGACGCGCCAGGGCACGTCACGACCGCCGTGCCGCCCGGAGCGATGCCCGCGGGCCGGCCGGGCGTGCCTGATCGTCCGCACCACCCCATCTCCAGGAGCGCCCCTTGTCACGCCACCAGCGCCGCCGGCAGTCCCCGCTCAGGCCGCGCCGACTGGCCGCGCCGCCGCTGCGCTTCTTCATGCCGCTGTCCCTGCTGGCCTGCCTGCTCGCGCTCCTCGTCCTGCGCGGCCTCGCCACCAACGAGGCGTTCCACGACACCCGGATCGCGACCTCGGTCGACAAGACGACGGTGCCGCGCAACCTGCTCACGGGCGGCCCGATCATCGACGCGCGCGGCAGCCGCAACGAGCACCCGGTGAGCTATCAGGTCCCCGACCACACCGTGGTCCTGAGCTTCGACGACGGCCCCTCGCCGGAGTGGACCCCGAAGATCCTGGACGTGCTCGCCGCCCACCGCATCCACGCGGTCTTCTTCGTGACCGGCTCCATGGCCACGCGCCACCCGGAGCTGATCCGGCAGATCGTCGCGGGCGGCCACGAGCTCGGGGTGCACACCTTCACCCACCCCGACCTGGCGTACCAGTCCAAGGCCAGGATCAGCTGGGAGCTGGCGCAGACGCAGCTGGCACTGGCCGGCGTCGCGGGCGTCCACACCGCGCTCTTCCGCCCGCCCTACTCCTCCGACGCCTCCGCGCTCGACGACTGGAACTATCCGGTGATCAAGTACGTGGGCTCCCACGGCTACCTCACCGCCTTCATCGACCGCGACACCGACGACTGGAAGCGTCCGGGCGCCGACGAGATCGTCAAGGCGGCGATGCCGCGCAGGCCCGGCAAGGGCGAGCTGGTCCTGCTCCACGACGCGGGCGGCGACCGCAGCGAGACCGTCGAGGCGCTGGAGCGCATCATCACCGACCTGCAGGGCGAGGGCTACCGCTTCGCCACCATCTCCGAGGCCCTCGGCGCCACCGACGCCACGGTGCCGGTCGAGGGCTACCAGCTGTGGGCGGGCAAGGGATTCGTCTGGGCCAGCAAGGCCGCCGTGCTCACCCTCCCGGTCCTCGTCGCGCTGCTGGCCCTCGTCGGCTTCCTCAACTTCGGCCGCTTCGCGCTGATGCTCGTGCTCGCGCCGCTCCACGCCCGGCGCTCCCGGCGGCGGAACGCGTGGGGACCGCCCGTCACCGAGCCGGTCACCGTCCTCGTCCCCGCGTACAACGAGCGCGAGTGCATCGCGAACACCCTCAACTCCCTGGCCGCGAGCGACTACCCGATCGAGGTGATCGTCATCGACGACGGCTCGACGGACGGCACCGCGGACATCGTCGAGGAGATGCGGCTGCCCTTCGTCCGGCTGATCCGCAAGGCCAACGGCGGCAAGTCCAGCGCGCTCAACACCGGCGTGGCGGCCGCGTCGCACGACATCATCGTGATGATGGACGGCGACACCGTCTTCGAGCCGTCCACGGTCCGTGAGCTGGTCCAGCCCTTCGGAGACCGGTCGATCGGCGCGGTCGCGGGCAACGCCAAGGTCGGCAACCGCGAGAGCCTGATCGGCGCCTGGCAGCACATCGAGTACGTCCTCGGCCACAACCTGGACCGCCGGATGTACGACATGCTCAACGTCATCCCGACCATCCCCGGCGCGGTCGGCGCCTTCCGCAAGGAGGCCCTGCGGCGGGTCGGCGGCATGAGCGACGACACCCTCGCCGAGGACACCGACATCACCATGGCCGTGCTCTGCGACGGCTGGCGGATCGTCTACGCCGAGCGCGCCCGCGCCTGGACCGAGGCTCCCGCCAGCCTCCAGCAGCTGTGGTCGCAGCGGTACCGATGGAGCTACGGCAGCATGCAGGCGATGTGGAAGCACCGCCGCGCCGTGACGGCCCGCGGCCCGGCCGGGCGCTTCGGCCGCGTCGGGCTGCCGCTCGTCGTGCTGTTCGGCGTGGTCGCCCCCCTGCTCGCGCCGCTGGTCGACATGTTCCTGCTGTACGGCGTGCTGTTCGCGGACGCCCCGATCACGCTCGCCAGCTGGGGCGGCTTCATCCTGCTCCAGGCCGCGCTGTCCTGGTACGCCTTCCGCCTCGACGGCGAGAAGACCCTGCACCTGATCAGCCTGCCGATCCAGCAACTGGTCTACCGGCAGCTGATGTACATCGTCCTGTTGCAGTCCGCGATCACCGCGCTGACCGGTGGCCGACTGCGCTGGCAGAAGCTCCGGCGCACCGGCGAGGTCGCCGCACCGGTGGAGGCCTGACCATGACCGCGTCCTTCGAGTTCGGCGGTGTCCAGGACACCCTCCGGCTGAGAATTCCCCCCGTGCTGCGCCAGGCCCCGGAGCCGGAGCCGGCGGCACCGGCCCCGCGCAAGGGCGGCCGGGACCGCTACCTCGACCTGCTGCGCGCGCTGGCCCTCGGCCGTGTGGTGCTCTACCACAACTTCGGCTGGTTCTGGCTGCCCATCGTCTTCCCGTCCATGGGCGTGATGTTCGCGCTGGCCGGGTCGCTGATGACCCGCTCGCTCAGCCGGCCCGCCCTCGGTGTCATCCGGGGCCGGCTGCGCCGGCTGCTGCCGCCGATGTGGCTCTTCGGCGGGATCATGCTCGCCATCGAGGTCGCCGACGGCTGGGGGCCCGACGCCGAGGGCCACCCCGGCTGGTGGTGGGGCAAGCTGCTGTTCTGGATCGTGCCGCTGAGCACTCCGCCGTACGCCGACTCGCTGAACGGTTTCGACCATCTCGTGGGGCAGGGCTGGGCCGCGCAGGTCATCGTCCCGCTCTGGTACCTCCGCGCGTACCTCTGGTACGTCCTGCTCTCACCGCTGATGCTGTGGGCGCTGCGGCGGATGCCGGTGGTGACGCTCAGCGCGCCGATCGCGCTGGTGATCATCATGAACACGGTCTTCGTCGACCAGGAGTTCGTCTACGGCCGGGTCTGGGAGACCGCGAGCGACTTCGCCACCTTCGGCGCCTGCTGGATCCTCGGCATGGCGCACCAGGAGGGCCTGCTCAAGAAGATCCCGCAGTACGTCGTGCCGTCCGTCGCACCGCTGATCATGGTGGCCGGCTGGTGGTACCTGCAGACCCGCCCGGTCGATCCGACCGTGCCCACCGACATCGAGAGCTGGCCCATAGCCCAGGCCCTCTGGTCCTTCGGCTTCGTCGCCCTCCTGCTCCACGTCAGTCCCTCCTGGGACCAGTGGCCCAAGCCGCTGGAACGCTGGAACGGCCTGATCAGCCTGCTCAACGCACGCGCCGTCAGCGTCTACCTCTGGCACGAGACCGCCCTGGTGGCCGCCATCCCCCTGATCGACCCCCTCTGGTCCGTCGGCTTCTTCTACGAGCACGGCCAGTGGCTGCTCACCAGCCAGTGGTTCCCGCTGCTGGTGGCGATCCCGCTGATCGGCCTGCTGGTGCTGACCTTCGGCTGGGTCGAGGACGTGGCCGCCAAGCGCCGGCCCCGGCTCTTCCCGTACCCGCGGCGCGTCCGCGGCAGACGCCGGGCCGGCGTCTGATCCCGCACCCCCGCGGCGCGCGCCCGCCCGGGCGGCCCCCCCGCCTTCTCCCGCACGCCTGCGGTCGTGTCACATCCCGGACTGGAGGGCGCCCCACGTGCCGGAGCCCACGATGCCGTCCGCGTCCAGCCCGCGTGAGGACTGGTAGTCGCGCACGGCCACGTCCGTGTCCGGACCGAAGACGCTGTCGACGGACACGCTCCGGCCCAGCGCGGCGGTCAGGGCGCGCTGCAGCCGGGCGACGGACTCTCCCGTCGAGCCGTTCCGGACGGTCGGGGCCGATCCGTGGGACAGCAGCGCGGTCCACGTCCTCGGGCCGATCACACCGTCCGCGGCGAGTCCCCGGCTGTTCTGGAACTGCCCGGCGGCAGCGGTCGTGGAGGGGCCGTAGGCCCCGTCGGCGGCCCCCGGGTCGTAGCCGGCGGCCGTCAGCAGGCACTGGGCCGCCGCGACCTGCTCGCCGGTCGAGCCGCTCTGGACGGTGGGGTACTCGGCGAAGGCGAGGTTCGTCTCCGAGCAGCTGGACGCCTGGGCGCCGGCGCCCACGTCCAGGTAGTCGCGGTCGATGGTGATCGAGTACCCGCCGTAGGTCTCCTTGACCTCGCCCGCGTACTGGTGGATCCGACGGTGCCCGGCCCAGGAGGTGGAGGGGACGTAGGAACCGGTGTTGACGTCGGCGGCGCCGTTCCACCAGCCGAAGAAGATGTGGTCCACCCGCGTGTAGGCGCTGTTGTTGTACGCGCCGGCGGCGTCCTTGATGCCGGAGGAGGCGCTGGAGTAGAAGCCCGACAGGTAACTGCCGGTGTGCAGCCGCTCGGTCCAGCCCGACAGGTACGACAGCACGGCCGCCCTGCAGGAGGCCGTGGAGGTGTAGGACTCGATGTCGCTGTAGATCGTGCTGCCCGTGGGGATCCCGAGGTTCTTCGCGGCGGTGATGGCCGCGGCGGCCGCGCTGACGCCCTGGGACTTGGCCGTGGCGGGGTCGGCGGACATCCTCTGCGCGAAGTTCGTGCACGGGGCCTGGCGGCCGACGTCGAGGGGGATGAGCCGCCAGCCGTTGCCGGTCTGGTGGGTCACCCAGCCCGCGGTCAGGTTCGGCTGTGCGCAGGCGCGGAAGGAGCCGCTGATGTAGACGCCGACCGCCCTGTACGGAGAGCCGGTGCGCCAGGCGTCCATGGCGGCCTGGGAGGGCGCGGTGCAGGCGTCGAAGCCCTTGCCCAGATAGCTCCCCGGCTGCGGTCCCGGCGCGTACGACCGGGGAGCGTCGGGCTGCCGCTGACGCGGCAGTTCGGTGCGCTCGGCGCCCCCGGTCAGCTCGGCCGAGCCGAGAGCGGTGCGCACCAGGCTCTCGGTCTCCGGGGTGTGGACGGCGGTGACCAGCACCCCGGCGTCCTCGACCGCCACCTGGATCGTGTCGCCGCTGGACTTCGCGTCCGGCACGCCGGCCGCTCCGCGCAGGGTCCGCGCGGTCGCCGCCGTCGTACGCCCGGCGGAACCGGCCGTGATCGGCTCCACCACGATGCCCGCCGTACGGCCGACGAGGTGGGCGGGGCAGTCGTTCTCTTCGGCGGGCTCACCCAGGAAGACGGCGGGGCGGTCGAACCGGAGGCAGGCGCGGGGGTTCGCGGTCAGATCGACGACCCGCCAGTCGGCGGGCACCGCGATGCGGTAGCCGTGATAGCTGACGACCTGCCGGCCCGTCTCGGGCGGCGAGGCGGCCGCGGCGGAGCCGGGCGCCGTGGCCGCGCCGATACCGGCGAGCACTGCCAGTACGGCGGTCCCGGCGCGGGCGGACCAGGTGGTGCGTGACGACATCAGAGCACTCCTACTCGGGTGCGGAGGGGGGAAGGAGGAGGGGAGGGGAGAGGTGGGGAAGCGGGGTTGCGCGGGGAGCTGCCGGACTCCCCGCACGGCGGCGAGAGGCCCTCGTGCGGAGCAGTCCGGCCCTGCCCGACGTTCAGACGCCGCAGTCGGGCGCCGACCAGGAGCGCGCGGTGCGCCCGTCGACGTGGGTGTGGTCGTTGTGGTCGGGGTAACCGGGGCCGAAGATCCCGCCGAAGCCGTGGTACCGGGCCTGCTGGGCGAGCCGGCAGAGCGACGGGCTGCCGACCAGGTCGGCGGCGTCGCCGTACAGGTGGCGGCTGTTCGAGGCGCCGCCCACCGCGCTGTTGCAGGAGTACGAGCGGAACCCGCTGGTCACGGTGAGCGGCACGTCGCCCATGGCGTGCCGCAGGGCCTCCAGCTTCCACAGCGTGCGCAGACCGTTGGCCTTGGCCGTGGCGGCGCCGACCGCGCCGCCGGACCAGTCGGAGTTGCACGTGTTCAGCTCGGCGTAGGTGAAGTGCGCGGGGGTGCAGTCCGGGTCCTGCAGGGCGTAGATCCTGGCGAACGTCCGAGCGCCCGCGATCCCGTCGGCGGGCAGCCCGTACGCCTGCTGGAAACGGGTCACCGCGGCCTTCGTCGCCGGGCCGAAGGCACCGTCGACCGCCATGACCTCCCCGTACGCCGCGTGTCCCGCGACCCGGATCTGCAGCTCCGTCACGTCGGAGCCCGACATCCCCGCCGACAGGGTGCGGCCCCAGGTGTAGCACTCGTCGGCCCGGGCCGGTCCGGCCGTCGCCAGTAATCCGCCCGTCAGGGCCCCCATGACCATGGTCAAAGCGAGGGCGAGTCGGATCGTGCGTCGCAGCATCGCGTCTCCGTCCTGAGTTCTGATTCCCCATCAGGGGCCGAGCCGAGTGTGACGCCCGGACACGGTGCGTGTCCACATGGTCACCATCTGCCACAGGATCAGACCATCGGAACAACCCGCGGTCGAGCAGGGGCGCGACGACGGCGATGCCGGGCCGTGCGCTGTCGTGCCGGCTCCCGGGCACGGGGAGCAAAGTCGCCCGGTCGGGCGCGTCCTGACTTTCGGGTGTGCCGGACCGCGGAGCGCGGACGGCACGGTACCGACCGCCCCGAAAGGACCCTCATGTTCGACATCGCCCAGTGCGGTCGGGACTGACCACGGTCGTCGTCGAGGCCGACGCGGTCGGCGGGGCCCGCGAGGCGGTCACGGCGCCCTGCTGGCCTTCCTGGCGAAGGAGCCCGGGTCGGCCGAGGGCTGATCGTCGGCGTCGGAAACCTGCCGGAGATCGGCGCCCGTTCCTGCTGGACTGGTGGTCACGCCCCCATGCGCCGACCACCTCAGGACGGGATCCATGTCCGCAGCAACCACCCCATCCGTCCCGACGTCCGCACCGCCGGACCGGACGTCGCGGGCCTCCTGGCCCGCTGTCGTCACGGTGATGCTGGGGATCTTCTCCATCGTCACCACCGAGATCCTGCCGATCGGTCTGCTGACCTCCATCGGCGCGAGCTTCACCGTCTCGGACGGAATGGCCGGTCTCATGATGACCATGCCGGGATTCCTGGCCGCGGTCTCGGCACCCCTGGTCACGGTGGCCTGCCGGCGCGTCGACCGCAGGGTCGTGCTGGCTGCGCTCGTCCTCCTGCTGGCGCTGGCCGACTTCCTGGCCGCCGCGGCGCCGAGCTACTGGCTGGTCCTGGCCTCCCGCGTCCTCGTGGGGGTCACCATCGGCGGCTTCTGGTCCGTCGGAGCCGGAATCGCGGACCGGCTGGTGCCCGCAGGGTCCGTGGGCCGCGCGACCGCGGTGATCTTCTCCGCGGTACCGCTCGGCTCCGTACTCGGCGTGCCGCTGGGCACGTTCATCGGTGACGTCGCGGGCTGGCGGACCGCGTTCCTGGTCATGGGCGGCTTCACGCTGGCCGTCCTCGCCCTGCTGCTCCTGGTCGTCCCACCGCTCCCGTCCAGTAGGGCGGCAGGACCCGACCACCTCCGTGCCATGCTCCGCGGCGTCCACACCCGTTTCGCCCTGGCGATGACGTTCCTCGTGGTGCTCGCCCACTTCGGCACGTACACGTACGTCACCCCCTTCCTGGAGCAGGTGACCCGCATGGGCCCGGGGCTCGTCACGGTCTGTCTGCTCCTGTACGGCGCGGCCGGGATCGCCGGCACCTTCCTGGGCGGATCCGCGGTGGGGCGCTTTCCCCGGGCCGCCTTCGCCGCGGCGGCGGCCCTCATCGCCGCCGCGACCCTGCTCCTGCCCCTGCTGGGGCGGTCGGACGCCGGCGCGGTGGCGCTTCTGGTCGTCTGGGGCGTCGGGTACGGAGCCGTCCCGGTCTGCTCGCAGACCTGGTTCGCCAAGGCGTCGCCCGGCTCGCCCGAGGCGTCCTCGGTCCTCTTCACCGCCTCCTTCCAGGCCACGCTGTCCCTGGGTGCCCTGGCGGGGGGCGCCGTCCTCGACCGCTCCTCACCCTCGACGGTCATGGCGCTCGGCGGACTGACGGCCCTCCTGCTCGTGCTGGTCGCCGGTGCCCACCTGGCGACGGGCCGCCCCTGGCCCGCGGCCGCCCAGCGGGCGGGGGAGGCCCTCAGGGATGGGTGAGTTCCAGGACGGCGATGCCGGTCACCACCAGGGCACCGGCCGTGAGGCGGCGGCGGCCGAAGGGCTCGCGGAACATCACCAGACCGATCAGCGCGGCGAAGACGATGCTGGTCTCGCGCAGCGCCGCGACCGTGGCCAGGCTGCCGTGGTCCTGCGCCCACACCACGAGTCCGTACGCGAGCAGGGACAGCACCCCTCCCATCAGGCCGCGCCCGAGAACGGGCCTGAGCCGGGCGGTCAGGGAACGGCCCCGAAGCGCCCAGGCGAGCAGGGGCAGGACCGGCCCCTGGCACAGGAAGAGCCAGGCGACGTAGCCGGTGACCGCCGTCGACGACTGCCGCACTCCGCTGCCGTCGACGAGCGTGTAGGAGGCGATCATCACGCCGGTCCCCAGGGCCGCGGCCAGGGCCGGCAGCTGTGCGCGGCCGGGCAGGCCGTCGGCCAGCGCCAGGCCGAGGAGGCCGAGCGAGATCACCAGGACGCCGAGGGTCTCCGCCGTGGACAGGGGCTGGCCGAGTGCGGTGGCGGAGACCAGTGCCACGAGCAGGGGCGAGGTGCCCCGGGCGATCGGGTACATCTGGCCGAAGTCGCCGAGCCGGTACGCCTGCAGGAGCAGCGCCTGATAGGCGACCTGGAGGGCGGCCGAGGCGGCGAGGAACGGCCAGGCCCTCGCGTCCGGGAGGGGGGTGAAGCACGCCACGGCGGCGGCACACCCGGTCGTGGCGAGGTTCATCAGCACGAAGACCGCCAGCCGGTCCTCGGCACCGTGGGCCAGGGCGTTCCACACCGCGTGCAGCAGCGCCGCGGCGAGCACCACCACGGGCACGGCGGCCGCGCCCGTCAGGGGCGACAGGGCCAAGGACATCGACGTCCTCCTCATCCTCGTGGAATGTGATTCCGCGATACTATGTGGTTATGGAATCTCATTCCGCATCGGGTCCGCAGCTCGCCGCACACATCCGCGCCCGTCTTTCGGAACTGCGTGACGCCGAGGCCCGCGTCGCCCAGGTCCTCCTCGACCGGGGCGCCGAGCTGGTGCACCTCAGCGTCAGTGACGTCGCCGTCCTCGCCGGGACCGCGCCCTCGTCCGTCGTCCGCGCCTGCCAGCGCCTGGGCTTCCGCGGATACCAGGAGGTGAAGATCGCGGCGGTCCGACAGGCCCCGAGCCCCCGCCCCGCCCACGATCCGGACCCCGCCGCCCGGGCGCTCGCCGACACGGTGCGGGCCGCGAAGGAGGCCCTGGACGGACTGGCCTCCACGCTCTCCCCGGACGAACTGCGCACCGCGGCCGCGACACTCCACCGGGCGCCGCGCGTCCTGGTCGTGGGCGCGGGACTGTCCGGCGCCGTGGCCGCGGACGCCGCCTATCGCCTGCGCGCCCTGGGCTGCGCCGTCGACGCGCCCTCCGACGCGATCACCGCGCAGCTCTCCGCCGGCCTCCTGCCCGCGTCCGGCGCCTGCCTGGCCGTCAGCCACACCGGCGCCACCCGCAGCACGGTCGACGCCGCCCGCCGGGCCCGTGCCGCAGGAGCCGAGGTCATCGCCCTGACCAGCTACGCCAACTCCCCGCTGAGCAACACCAGCACCTGCACGCTGGTCGCGGGCGGCCAGGACCTCATCTTCGGGCTGGAGACCGTCGCCTCCCGCCTGGCCCATCTCGCCGTCGTCGACGCCCTGACCCAGACCCTGATGACGCTGCGGGGCGCCGACGCGGAGAAGGCCCTGGACCTGTCGGCCGACGTCACCGCCGACCACACGTACTGACACGGCGAGAGAGGCGGGCGCGCCACGGGGCTACTTCTGCCAGCCCACCGTCTCCGGCAGCGGCGTGCCGAAGAGGGTGGCGCCCACGTTGGCCAGCCGCTTCTTGACCCCGTAGAGGGACGGGCCGCTGAACAGCGGCAGGTAGCCGTACTCGGCCAGGGCCTTGCGCTCGACGGCGTTGGCGCGGGCGGTCTGCTCGGCCGGGTCGGAGATCGCGGAGACGGCGCGGATCTCCCGGTCGAGCCCGGGGCCGCCGATGCCCACGATGTTGGAGCCGCTCTCGGAGCAGTAGAACTCGCACAGGTAGCGGGCGCCGAACGGGTCGGGCGAGCGGTTGCCGACCAGGAAGATGTCGAAGCTGCGCTCCGTGAGGATCCTGGCGAAGTCGGCCTCGGTGGAGGTCTTGAGCTCCACCTGGATGCCGACCGGCTTGAGCATCTGCGCGAGGGCGCCGGCGGTGGCCTTCTCCAGCGGGTCACCGCCGCGCAGGGTGTACGTGACGGTCAGCTTCCTGCCGTCCTTCTCGCGGACGCCGTCGGCACCCGGGGTCCAGCCGGCCGCGTCCAGGGTCTTCCTGGCGCTCTCCGGGTCGTGCTTGATCACGGCACCGACGTTGTCGGAGTACCCCTTCTGGAAGCTGAAGAGGAGCAGGGAGCCGGGCAGGGGCTCGCTGTAGTCGCCCAGGCCCTGGAACTGGATCCTGGCGATCTGGGTCCGGTCGATGCTCTCCAGGAGCGCCTTGCGCACCTGGACGTCCCGCAGGTTGGGCGACTTGGCGTTGACGTAGAAGGAGTACGCGAACGGGCTCCCGCCCTGGCGCATCTCGGTGCCCTGGACGCCGGAGAGGCGCTTCAGTCCCTCGGCGTCGCCGGCGGAGGTGTAGTCGATCTGGCCGTTCTTGAAGGCGTTGGCCGCGGCGTCCGACTCCAGGTTGACGTAGACGCGCTTGTCCAGCCTGCCCTTCTTCCCCCACCACTTGGGGTTGCGTACGAAGGTGAGGTCACCGGCCTTGGCGTCGAACGCGCCGACGGTGTACGGCCCGGCGCCCCACTCGGGGTGGACCTTCTTGACGTAGGCGTCGTTGTATCCGGCGACGGTGGCGGCCTTCGGGTGCAGGAACGTGACGAACAGGCTCGACCACCAGGGAGCCGTGCCCTTGAAGTCGATGACGGCCTGCTTGTCGTCCTTGCCGCGGGTCACCGAGGTGATGTGGCTGTAGCCCTCGGTGTCGGTCGCGTTGTACTTCTTGTCCGTGCCGTTGTTCGCCTGCCAGGTCGCCCTGACGGCCCTCCAGTCGACCGGGGTGCCGTCGTTGTACGTCGCCTTCGGGTTGAGGGTGAGCACCACGCGCTGGTTCCCGCCCGTGACGCGGACCTTCACGTCGCTCAGGTAGTCCGGGTTGTACTGGACCTCACCGGTGGGGGAGTAGGTGATGACGTCCGGGTTGTACCAGAACCAGACGCGCTTGGCGGTGAGCGTCGCGTTGGCGTTGAAGGGGTTGCCCTGGTCGTCGATGGTGCCGGCGGTGGTGTAGGTGCCGCCGTCCCTGACGTTGTCGTAGGGCTGCGGGTTGTAGTCGACCTTCGCGGAGGCCGCGGCGGGGGTCGCCCCCTTCCCGGAGGCCTTGCCGGAATCCGCGGAGCCGGAACCGGAGGCGCTGCACGCGGTGGCGGTGAGCGCGAGGGCCGCGGTGAGCGCGGCGGCGGGGAGGGCGATTCTCGATCGCATGGCGGGGTGGATCCTCATTCCTTCATGGGGGGTGCGACGGCGCCGAGGGGTTGCGGCACCGCCGGGGCGGAGCCCGATGTCAGCGGGCGTGGCAGGCGTGCAGGTGCCCGGAGCCGGGCGCCGCGGGGCCGAGCGAGGGCCGCTCCGTGCGGCAGCGGTCCCGGGCCGTGTCGTCGAGCAGGCGGAACAGCGGGCAGCGGTCGACGAAGACACAGCCCTGAGGGAGGTTCGACGCGCTCGGCTGCTCGCCTTCGAGGACGATGCGCTCGCGGGACCGCTCGCGCCCGGGGTCGGGCACGGGGATCGCGGACAGCAGGGCCTCGGTGTACGGATGGCGGGGGTTCGCGAAGAGCTCTTCGGTGCCGCCGGTCTCGACGACGTGCCCGAGGTACATGACCGCGATGCGGTCGGCGAAGTGCCGCATCACGGCCAGGTCGTGCGCCACGACCAGGTACGCCAGGCCGAGCTCGCGCTTGAGCCGGGCGAGCAGGTTGACGACCCCCGCCTGCACGGACACGTCCAGCGCCGAGACCGGCTCGTCCAGGACCACGATCCGGGGCCGGGTCGCCAGGGCGCGGGCGATCCCGACACGCTGACGCTGGCCGCCCGAGAGGGCGTCCGGGAACCGGTCCGCGAGCGAGGCGTCCAGGCCCACCAGGCCAAGGAGTTCGGACACCCGGTCCCGGATCGCCGGCCGGTCGGCACCCACGGCCGTCAGCGGTTCCGCGAGCAGCTGGAACACCGGGAGCCGCGGGTCCAGGGAGCCCATGGGGTCCTGCATGACGATCTGCACCGCGCCGCGGAGCTCCCGCAGCCGCTCGGCGGAGCCGGGGTCGGCGACGTCCGTGCCGGCCACCTCGATCCGGCCGCCCTCCGGCGGCCGGAGCCGCAGGATCTCCAGGAGCGTCGTGGTCTTGCCGCTGCCCGACTCGCCCACCAGACCGAGGGTCTCACCGGCCCGCAGCTCGAACCCGACGCCGCTGACCGCGTGGAGCGTGCCGACGCGGCGCCTGAGGAACGCGCCCTTGGTGACGGGGAAGGTCTTGGTCAGGCCCTCCACCCTCAGCACCACGTCGCCGGGGGCGGTGTCGGTGAGGACGTCCGGCTCCTCAGGCGCGGGGAAGAGCGTGTCCGCGCCGAGGCGGCCGTCGGCGATCTCTTCCGCGCGCAGGCAGGTGACGTCCCCGTGCCCGGCGACGGGGGTCGCCGCGGGCTCCCACGTACGGCAGGCGTCGAGCACGGCGGGGCACCGGTCCGCGAAGGCGCATCCGGCCGGGAGCGCCGCCGGCGACGGGGGTTCGCCGCCGATCGGCACCAGCGGGTGGTCCTTCGGGGCGTCGGGGCGGGGCACGGCGCCCAGCAGGCCGATCGTGTACGGCATGGTGGGACGCCGGAACAGCGCGTCCGCGCCCGCCCGTTCCACGATCCGCCCGGCGTACATCACGGCGACGTCGTCGGCGTACCCGGCGACGACCCCGAGGTCGTGCGTGATGAGCACGACGCCCGCACCGGTCTCGGACTGCGCGGTCCGCAGCACGTCCAGGATCTGCGCCTGCACGGTCACGTCGAGGGCGGTGGTGGGCTCGTCGGCCACGATGACGGAGGGGGCGTTCGCCATGGCCAGGGCGATGACCACCCGTTGGCGCATCCCGCCGGAGAACTCGTGCGGGAACGACCGTGCCCTGCGGTGCGGTTCGGGGATGCCGACCAGGTCGAGGAGCTCCACCGCGCGCTTCCACGCGGCCTGCCTCGTCAGGTCCTGATGGACCCGCAGCGCGTCGGACAGCAGCCGGCCGACCGAGAAGATCGGGGTCAGCGCGGACAGCGGGTCCTGGAAGACCATGCCGATGTCCTTGCCGCGGATCCGGGACAGCCGGCTGTCGCTCAGGCCGACCAGGTCACGGCCGCCGAGCAGCACCTCGCCCGACACGCGGGCGGTCGGCGGCAGAAGCCCCATGATGCCCATCGCCGTCGCGGACTTGCCCGACCCGGACTCGCCGACGATGCCCAGCGTCCGGCCGGGCAGCAGGTCGAAGCCGATGCCGCGCACGGCCTCGACGGCACCGGCCTCGGACGGGAAGGAGATCCGCAGGTCCCGCACGGACAGGACGGGCGCGGGCCCGGTGGTCCCCGCCGGCGACCCGGCGGCGGGCAGGAGGGTGAACGTCATCGCGTGCCTCCCGAGGCCGCCGATACGGAGGTGGGGTCGAGGGCGTCGCGCAGACCGTCGCCGACGAGTGTCATCGACACCGTCAGCAGCACGACGAGGCCCGCGGGGAACGCGAACAGCCAGGGAGCGCTGGTGATGCTGCCGGAACCGTCGGCGAGCATGGTGCCCAGCGACACGTCCGGGGGCTGGACCCCGAAACCGAGGAACGACAGCGCCGTCTCACCGAGCACGGTGGCGACGACCCCGAGGGTCAGGTTGACCACGAGCAGGGAACCCAGGTTCGGGATGATGTGCCGCAGCACGATCTGCCACGGCCGCACCCCCATGAACTCGGCGGCCAGCACGTAGTCGCGCTCGCGCAGCGACGTGGACAGCGACCAGACGACCCGGGCGGTCGTCATCCAGCCGAAGACGGTGAGGACGAGGATCAGGACGCGCCAGTCGCCGGCGAGCCGGTGCGAGACCAGGGCGAGGATCAGGAACGACGGGACCACCAGCAGGAAGTGGATGACCGCGAGGGTCAGCTTCTCCACCCGGCCGCCGAGGTACGCGGCGCCCGCGCCGATCACCGCGGCCAGCACGATCGTCAGCACCGAGACGCTCACCGCGATCACCAGGGAACGCCGGAGGCCGTGCACCGCCTCGGCGTACACGTCGTTCCCGCCCTGGTTCGTACCGAACCAGTGGGTCCCGTCCGGGGGCCGGGTGAGCGCGGCGAAGTCCGCGTCGGTGTACGCGAACGGGCTGAGGAGACCGCCGAGCACGCTGAACAGCACCAGGAGCACGAAGAGCGCCACACCGAGCAGGGCCGCGCGGTTGCGGCCGAACCGGCGCACGTACAGCCGCCCGGCACCGGGCGCGCGTGTCGCGGGCGCAGAGGTTGCGAGAGTCGTCATGTCAGCTCACCCGGACCCGGGGGTCGAGGAGGACGACGGCGATGTCGGCGAGGACGGCGCCGACCGCGGTCATGGCCGCGCCGAACGCCGCCACCGCGACCGTTCCGTGCACGTCGTTCTTGGCGATGGTCTGGATGAAGTACTGCCCCATCCCGTTCCAGCCGAAGACGGTCTCGGTGATGACCGCACCCGTGAAGATCGCGGGGATGCCGAACGCCACGGAGGTGGCGGTCGGGATCAGCGAAGCCCGCAGGGCGTGGCGTCGGATCGCCCGGGCGCGGGTGAGGCCGGTGGCGCGGGCGGTGCGCA
The DNA here is from genome assembly GCF_042733785.1 of Streptomyces sp. NPDC059695. Classification (NCBI taxonomy): domain Bacteria; kingdom Bacillati; phylum Actinomycetota; class Actinomycetes; order Kitasatosporales; family Streptomycetaceae; genus Streptomyces; species Streptomyces sp. NPDC059695. The sequence continues at coordinate 94,669 of NZ_JBHWFF010000007.1, forward strand.
CGTAGTCCGAGCCGATGGCGTCAAGGAGCAGCGTGCGCTGGGTCAGGTGATAGCCCACGTACCCCAGCAGGGTCAGGCTCAGGGTCGGCAGGATGAGGTGCTGCGCCCGGTCTGCCACCGTCGGCAGCAGGCCCTCGACGCCCGGGGACTTCTCCCCGGCGACGTACAGGAAGCGCAGTCCGAGGCTCTGGTTGAGCCAGATCCCGAGGAGCACCACGCCCAACGCGGCCACGGCGGTCGGGATGTTGAACAGGAACACCGACACCAGCTGGGTGATCCGGTCCCACCAGCCGTACTGGCGTGTCGCGGTGGACACGCTCAGAGCGACACCGAGCAGCACCGAGAGGAGCGTGGCGGCGGTGACCAGCTGGCCGCTGACCAGCACCCGGAATCCGATCTCGCCGTTCACGGAGGCCCCGACCGGGGACCTCCCCCAGTCGAAGTGCAGCACCACGTCACTGAACCAGTGCCACCACCGCTCCGCGAGCGGCACCCGCGGGTCCAGGTTGTAGGGCGCGAGTGCCTGGTCGATCTCCGCCTCGGAGCGGACCGGGCGGGTGTCCTTGTAGTTGGACCTCGGATCGAGGAACCAGGCGGCGAGTACGTAGGTGACGTTGGTGGCGAGCACGATCATGGCCAGCCAGCCGGCCGTCCTGCGTGTCACATGGCGGAGCATGACCCCGCCTTCCCACGAGCCGCGGGGGCGGTCCGGGCACGAGGTGACGCGGTGGGGGCCGTACGGGAGGCCGGCGGGGGTGGGCCGGTTCTGGACATGCTCAACGTGACTTTCTGAGGGGATGGAAGCACGCGGCCCGATCCGGGCGATGGTGTGCTCGTGGTGCGGGATGCCGGGCGCGGACCCTCTGATCCAAAGGAAGTTGCGCGCCGTCGACACATCATTCTGTGGTCATGATCCACAGGGTGGGAACCATTCGCAGGTGACTGTCATATGACTGCAAGACGCACGTCACAAACGATCAACGGGGGAGGTATGTGCCCTTTGACCGTTTTCATCGAACCAATCAAGTGGAAGGTACTATCCTCAGGCCATTAGACCTTTTGTTGTTCGTCAGGAGTTCCTCATGTCCACTGACCGGCGAAGGCACGTCCTCACCGCCGTCCCGGCCTGTACGGCCCTGCTCGCGACCTTCTCCCTGACGGGCTGCGGCTTACTGGAGAGCGGACCCGAGATCCCCGACCGGGCGACGCTGAGCAGGGCGAGCTCCGTGGACGAGGCCGGAGGAATGGAGGCGCTCGTCGAGGCCGCCCGACAGGAGGGTAGGCTGAACGCCGTCGCGATGTCCGCCACTTGGGCCAACTACAGCGACATCATCGCCGGGTTCGAGAAGCGCTACGGGATCGACGTGAGCGTGGAGAACCCGGACGGAACGAGTCAGGACGCCATCAGGGCGGTCCAGGAGGACCGGGCCGAGGGCAAGGCCGTGGACGTGGTGGAAGTCGGAGTGGCCCAGGCGCAGTCCGCGGCGGACGAGGCCCTCTTCGCCCGGTACCGCATCGAGCGGGACCAGGACGTCCCCTCCGGGCGCAGGGATCCCGGCTCCGCGTGGTACGCGAACTACGGCGGCTACATCTCCATCGGCTGCGCGGTCCAGTACATGAGGATCTGCCCCGACACCTTCGAAGACCTGCTCAAGCCCGAGTACAAGGGCAAGGTCGCGCTCAGCGGCGACCCCACCAAGTCGAACTCCGCCCTCTCCGGCGTCTTCGCGGCCGCCCTGTCCGACGGCGGCTCCTTCGACGACATCACCCCCGGTGTGGAGTTCTTCGCCAAGCTGACGGACCAGGGCAACTACATACCCGTCAAGCCGACCACGGAGTCGATCAAGAACGGCAAGACTCCCATCGTCATCAACTGGGACTTCAAGAACTCCACGTCCTGGCGGGCGCTGCTCCACACCAACGCGCAGTGGGCGGTCGCCATCCCCGACGACGGGGTCTTCGCCGGCTACTACGCCACGGCGATCAACCGCAGGGCCGCTCACCCCGCCGCCGCGCGGCTGTGGCAGGAGTACCTGTTCAGCGACGAGGCGCAGAACCTCAGGCTGAAGGGCTTCGCCCGGCCCGTGCTGATGAAGCCGATGCAGAAGGCGGGAACCCTCGACGTGATCGCGGCGGGCTGGCTCCCGCGGCTCCCGCACGACCAGCCGGTCGTCCCGTCGAGCGCTCAGATGGCCAAGGCCAGCAAGGTCGTGGGCGACGGATGGGGCCGGGCGACGGACCGGACGCCGTGAGGGCCGCGTGAGGCGCCGCCGCGCGGCGCGTCAGCCGAGGAAGCCGCGGAGCAGAGCCGCCGTGCCGGCGACGTGATCCTCCATGACCGAGCGGGCGGCCGCCGCGTCACCGCGGAGGATGGCCATCAGGAGGTCGCTGTGCTGCTCGTGCGAATGCTCGATGTTGCGCTGGAGCAGCGGTATGGCGTTGAGGAGGTCGTTGAGCCGGAGCCGGGTCTCGGCGATGCTCGCGTAGAGGGACGGTGAACCGCACATCCCGGCGATCGCGAGATGGAAGCGCGAGTCCATCAGCCGGTACGTCGACCCGTCGGCGGCCAGGACGTCCTCGAGGCGCGCCTGGAGGAGCCGGCGTTCCTCCGCCGTGAGGGCGCGCTGCGCGGTCAGGGCGGCGGCGCCGGGCTCGATGACCTGCCGGAACGCGAGAGCGTCCGTGAGTTCGTCGCCCATGGTCTCCGCGATGCGGCGGACGTCGCCCTCACTCGGGGCCGACGGGCTGTAGGTCACGAACGTGCCGCCGTACCGGCCGCGGCGCGGCTCGACGTACCCGGCCTGCTGGAGCGCCCGGATCGCCTCGCGCAGGGTGACCCGGCTGATGTCGAGCTGCACGGCGAGCTCACGTTCCGGGGGCAGGGTCTCGCCCTGGGAGATGAAGCCGAGCTTGATGGCACACAGCAGGCGTTCGACGGTCTCCTCGAACGCGTTGCCTGCCCGCACGGGGCGGAAGACGACGTCCTCGGACGTTCTGCCGCCTTCGCTGAGCGCCTGGCCCATCTTGGCTCCTCTTCACCCGAACGGTGCCGGACACGGGCATGCTCCCGCGTCCCCACAGTAACGCCTATGGACTGGACAAGGCGCCTATATGGGGACCACATGCGGGCGGGGGGGGCGGGGGCCCCCCCCGCCCCCCCCCCCCCCCCCCCGGCGAATCGGGTTGGGGCCGGGTCACAAAATGCGAGCCGCCCCGGTGGGGAGTGAATAGGCGAG
>NZ_JBHWFF010000007.1:97914-109580 GCF_042733785.1 Streptomyces sp. NPDC059695
GGTCGCGCGAGACCCTCAACCATATTCGGTTCTCGCTCATCCGCCCCTAGCTGTCGGCCGCCGGGGGGGGGGGGGGGGGCCCGCACCACCCCCCCCCCCCCCGCCCCCCCTGCCCGGCTGAAGGGTGTTCCCTCGGATCAGAAGACCCGGTCCTCCTGGTCGGGGATGATCTGTCCGTTCGTGTCGACGACGGGTCCCTTGGTGCCGTCGGTCCGGGTGAATCCGGCCGTGGAACACGCGTAGGGCGAGGCCAGACGGGGCTTGGCACCGATGAACATCGGGTTGACCAGCCACTTGCCGTCGCCGTTGTGGTACGAGCGGCACATGAGTTCCGGCTTGTTCCGGTTCAGGACGAGACGCATCTTCGTCGCGTCGCCCACGAAGGTGACGTCCGTGTCGGAGTCACCGGCGCCGAACACCTGGCGCTTCGCGGCCGGCTGCTGCCGGAAGGCGTCGGCTCCCCTGACGCGGAGCAGGTTCTGGTTGACGAAGCAGCGCTTCCCCTCGATGTAGGGGATGACCGAGTCCTTCTCCGCGCCGCCGCAGTCGGCGAGGTGCGGCGTCAGCCTGCCGTCCACCGGGACGGTCCTCACGCCGGTGACCTGCTGGGGTCCGAGCCCGACTCCCTCGGCCCAGACCTCCACCACGGGCTGGGCGGAGGCGGAGACGATGCGCACGTCGAAGCCGGCCCGCACGAGGGTGGAGATCAGGTTCTTCTGCTGCGGGTAGTAGCGCGCCCACCCCGTGACGTCCTTCGTGCCGACGCGCTGCTCGGTGCCTTCCGGGGCCGCGAGGTTCTCCGCCCGCGCCTGCCGGGCGAACCTCTTGACCTCGTCGGCGCTGTAGCCGGAGAGGAGCTGGGCGGCCCAGGCGTAGGACGGCTCCATGCGACGGTGGTCGTAGCCCGCGAAAGCCGCCGCCCCCGTGGTCGTCTCGCCCTCGCTGTAGACGGAGAGGATCTCGTCGGCGCAGTCGGTGTCGGAGCCGGTGGGGAGCGGGCGGCCGGGAGCGGCCGCGGGGCCGCAGGCGGTCCTCAGCGCCGCGGCGGCGGGCTGGGTGAGGTACCGGCTCGTCGTCGTCCAGTCCCCGCGAACGGGCTGGCGGACCTTGCCGTTCTTGAGCATCCAGAACGTGGTCGCGTCGCCCACGTCGTTCTTGATCACGGTGTTGTCCCAGTCGAACAGGGCCAGGCGGCCCTTCTGTCCGGAACAGCTGCCGTTCTCGTCGATGAAGTCCTGAAGGGCCTCGCGGTTGTCCCCGTACCAGGCGAGGTCCTTGCTCAGTTCGGGACAGGACCGCACCGTCGTCGCCGAACTGGGGTTCGCGGCAGCACCCGTGGTGGCCGCCACGAGGGCGGCGACGAAGGCGGCCGATCGAACGATCTTCATGTTCCTTCTTTCCGTCTGATCCGGGCTGGTCAGCCTCGAACGGAGAGCCTACTAGAGAAGGTCATAGGTCAGACCTTTACCGAATAGTAGGTGCATCGACCGAGCGCGGAAGCGTCGAGATCGGAGCCCGCCGGGATGAGCGAGGCGACGGTCGGCCGGGACATCAGGGCGACGGTCAGCCGGAACATCAAAGGGCGCCAGGGAGTGGCCGAGAAGACGCACGATCCCGCAGGAGAGGACGGCCCCCGCGGTGCCGCAGCCCCGTCGCCCAGCGTGAGGACATCCTGCGCGCCCGCTCGACGACGAGGGTGCATCCTGGATGCAGGGGCGATCCTGGCGGTCACCCCATCGTCCCCCTCAGCGAGGGAGCGCGCGACGTGAGCCTCTTGGACCGGCCTTCGGGCTCCGACGGTGGCGGAGCGGAGGGCGTGGCGGCCGTGCTCCTCGACGGGCGGGGCCGCGTCCTGTGGTGGTCCGGAGCCGCCGGGGAACTCGTGGGGGAGGCAGCCGAGGACGCGGCGGGGCGGCCCGTGGAGGACGTGCTCGGGACGGCGGCGCCGCCGGCGACCGTCGTGCGGCTCCCCGCCGCCCCAGACGGAGGGTCCCTCCTCGTCTTCCGGGACCCGACCCCGACGGAGGGCCGGGACCGGGACCGCGACCTCGCCCGGTCGCTGCTGAACCAGCAGCGCATCGGCGTCGCCGAGTTCGACACACGACTGCGCCCGACGCGGGCCAACGCGGCCATGGAGGCGCTGCGTCCGGCCGGAGCGGGGGAGGGCTGGCTGAGCGAGCTGGTCGAATGCGACAGCGGGACACCGGTGCGCGATCTCCTGGCCCGGGTGGCCGAGAGCGGGGCCCCGACCGTCGGTGTCGACTGCGGCGCCGGGCCGGTCGGATCCGATCCGGTCCTGACCCTCGGCTGCTTCCCCGTCGGCGACGAGGACGGAACCCCGCTCGGACTGGCCGTCGTCGCGACCGAGCCCACCACGAGACTGCGGGCCCACCGGCGACTCACCGACGCCTACCGGCGCGCCTTCGAGATCGGGGAGTCCCTCGACGTGGTCCACGCGGCCAGGGACCTCGTCGAACTGCTCGTACCCGGCCTCGGCGACCTGGCCGCCGTCGACTTCCCGGACGACGTGCTGCAAGGACGCGACCCCACCCTCGGGTACCCCGGCTTCGAGGCCTCCGCGCCGCGCCGTGTGGCGGTCAAGTCCGCGGACGGCGCGTGGCCCTCCGCGATGGTCCAGCCCGGAGAACGCATTCCCCCCGTACCCGACCAGGCCTCGAACGCGGCCGTCGCCGTGGGCGTGGTGCTGAAGGCGGACGCCGCGGGAGTCCGGGCGATGCTCGGCGACGATCCGGAACTGGTCGCCCGCGTCATGCCCGAGCACATGCACAGCACGCTCGGGTGCCCGCTCTACCACCGCTCCAGGCTCTTCGGATACGTCTCGGTGTGGCGCACGCGCACCCCCGAGCCGTTCGGGGAGGCCGAGGTACGCCTCCTGCAGGACCTGTGCGACCGCACCGCCGTCGCCCTGGACAACGCCTACCGCTACACGAGGGAGCACCGCACGGCCCTCGTCCTCCAGCACAGCCTGCTCCCTCCCGCGGTGACCGAGAGCGCCGCGGCGGAGACCTCCGGGATCTACCTGCCGGCCAGCGGCAGCCTCAGTGTCGGCGGCGACTGGTTCGATGCCCTTCCGCTGTCCTCGATGCGGACCGGCCTGGTCGTCGGCGACGTCATCGGGCACGGAATCCAGGCCACGGCCACCATGGCCAGGCTCCGTACGGCGGTCCAGACCCTGGCGGATCTCGACCTGCCGCCGGACGAACTCCTCACCCACCTCGACGACCTCGTGCAGCGCATGCAGGCCGAGGCGGAGGAGCCCGACGCCGTGGGCGCCTCGTGCCTCTTCGCCGTCTACGACCCCGTCAGCCGCTTCTGCCAGATGGCGTCCGCCGGGCACCCCGCTCCCGGCCTCCTCCTGCCCGACGGCACGACCGAGTTCGTGCCCGTCGTCCCCGGGCCCCCACTGGGCGTCGGCGACAACCCCTTCGAGACCTGCGAGGTCGTCCTGCCGCCCGGGAGCGTCCTCGCCCTGTACACGGACGGGCTGGTGGACTACGACCACGACATCGGCCGGGGCGGCGAGGAACTGCTGCGGAACCTGCGCCGGTTCCACGCTCCTTCCCGGTCCCTGGAGTCGGTGGGCCGGGACCTGATCGGCTGCCACCCGAGTCCGGAGCGGCCGGCCGACGACGTCACCCTGCTGCTCGCCCGTACCAGAGCCGTGGCGGACGAGGACATGGTCCACCGGGAGTACCCGGCCGACCCGGCCGCCGTGCACGACGCCCGTGCCGACGTCGACGCCCGGCTCGGCGCCTGGGGTCTCGAGGACCTCCGGTTCTCGACCGAACTGATCGTCAGCGAGCTCGTCACCAACGCCATCCGGTACGCCGGCGGTCCGGTCGGCCTGCGGCTGATCCGCGGTCCGGTCCTGGTGTGCGAGGTCTCCGACCCGAGCAACACGCAGCCGAGGCTGCGGCGGGCCCTGATCACCGACGAGGGCGGGCGGGGCATCTTCCTGATCGCCCAGCTCGCGGCCCGCTGGGGGTGCCGCTACGGGGCCCGGGGCAAGACGATCTGGACGGAGCAGCCGCTGCACCTGACGGGACTGCCGGCATGACTCCGACGGGAGGACGGGCCTACCGCTCCGGCGTGCTGTCGCGTACGACCGGCTCCGCCGGGAGCAGCAGCCCGCTCACCGGGGCGGTGCCGGGGTCCTCGACCGTGGAGATCAGCCGGTCGACCAGGGCGCGGGCGATGCCGGACAGGGGCAGCCGGACGCTGGTCAGGGTGGGCTGGAGCACCGTACACAGCGGCATGTCGTTGAAACCGGTGACGGCGACGTCGGTGCCGACCGTGAGGCCGGCGGCGCGGACGGCCTGGTAGGCGGTGAGGGCGAGCCAGTCGTTCGCGCAGACCAGGGCGGTCGGGCGGTCGGCGCCGACGAGCAGGCGCCGCAGGGCGTCGGAGAGCGCGGCCGGATCGTCGTCGGGGACGCCGACCTCGAAGGCGCCGTCGGGAGCGGCGGCCGCCGCCCGGAGGAGACCCGCCCGGCGTTCGGCGAGCCAGGGCAGGGACGCGGCGGAGTTGACGTAGCAGATCCGGCGATGGCCCTGTGCGAGAAGCAGCCCGACGACGCCCGCCGTGGCGCCCGCGGAGTCGATGTCGACCCAGTTCTGCGGACGTCCCGGGGCGGTGCGGCCGAAGGCGGCGAAGGGGAATCCGGCCTCGGCGAGCACGTCGACCCGGGGATCGTCGTGCACGACGTCGGAGAGGACGAACCCGTCGACCTGACGGGCCGCGATCAGTCCGTGGAAGGACTTCGCGACCGCTCCGGCACCGCGCCGGGGGTCGCAGCGGAAGAGCAGCACGCGGTGGCCCACGGCGTCCGCCGCGCTGACCAGCGCCTCCAGGAAGCCGCCCATCAGCGGGTTGGGGTCGGCGGGATTGTCGGCGGGCGCCGGATAGCCGATGACCTTCCGGGTGCCCGTGCGCAGGCTGCGGGCCGACTGGTCCGGCTGGTAGCCGAGTTCGTCGATGGCGGCGGTGACACGGGCGAGGGTGGTCGCGCGGAGCCGGTGAGGGGCGTTGAGGGCGTTCGAGACGGTCTGCCGGGAGACCCCGGCCGCGCGTGCGACGTCCTCGATGGTCACCTGTCGAGCGGTCATCGTTCCCCTGCGTACGGTGGTCGGCGGGCCGGGTGCGGCGATCGGCCGTCCCCGGCCCGCCGGTGGTCAGTGCTCGCGCGTCAGCGTGAGCAGACCACCCGTCGGCACGGTCACCGGGTTCACCCCCGCGACCAGGTCGAGGACGGTCTCGGACAGGATCTCACCACGGCAGTCCTGGACGCGGGCGAGGGCCCGTTCCGGCCGGACGGCCGTCAGGAGCACCACGGGGTCGCCGTCCGCGTTGGCGACGAGCAGCGTCCCCGGCCCGTCCGCACCGTCCCGGTCCGGCAGGGCGACGGGGAACGGAGCGTAGCGGGCGACCACCGTGGTGTGCTCGTCGGCGGCCCGGACCTGGGGGTAGCCGAGGTCCGGGCGGGACGGCTCCAGGGACCCGAGCTGGAGCACGTCGGCGTGGTGGCGGAAGACGCCGAGCCAGAACCGCAGGGTGGCGAGCTGCTCAGGGGTCTGGGCGCCGAGGTCGACGGAGATCTGCGGGACCGAGAACAGGGCGTTGATCAGGTGGACGGCGACGGACTCGGGCGGCTGGCCGGGATGCCACGTGATCATGTCGGCGTGGACGGCGAGCGGGCCCGCGGTGAGCCGGCAGTCGAGGGTGCGCTGCCGGTTCTCGGCCGGGCTGAGCGGGCAGTCGGTGGCGCGGACCATCGTGGCGTACGGCCAGAGACCCGGGCCGACGTACGGCTGACGGTGCTCGACGATCACGTCCGGCCGGGTGCGGCGCAGGCGCCTGTCGAGGTCGGCGAGCAGCCGGCGCACGCCCTCGTGGACGGTGGCGTGGTCCGCGCCCGCGGGGGCGGGCGGCGGGTCGGCGGTGGCGAAGAGGTCGATGAAGTCGAGCTTCACACCGTCCATTCCCCAGTCCTCCACCGCACGGGAGATCCTCTCGATCAGGTGCGCGCGGACCTCGGGATGGCGGGGGTCGAGCACGGCCGCGTCCAGATGCGGCATCTCCCGCAGGACCATGCCCCGGAAGCGGTCCCAGGCGGCGTTGTGACGGCCGATGAACGGCACCGCGTACCAGAGGAGGTACGCGAGGCCGAGCCGGTGGACCTCGGCCACGTGGCCCGCGAAGTCCGGGAAGGCCGGGGTGTGGGGCTCCCAGTCGCCGCAGTGGCCGTAGCCGCGGGCGCGGTCGGCCGTCTGCCAGCCGTCGTCGACGATGATGCTCTCGATGCCCAGGCCGGCACAGAGCGCGGCCTGGCGTTCGACGACGGCGGCGTCGACGTCCTGGTGGAGGCTGTACCAGGTGGAGTAGGCGGGCATCCGCGCCGCCGACGCGACGCCGGGGTGATCCAGGCCCTCCGCCCACCAGTCCGTGACGGCTCGCAGGGCGGCGGCGAAGTGACGGCCGCCGAGGTCGATCCGCAGCCGCATCGGCGGCCCGTCGGGAGTGACGTCCTGTTCGAAGGTGAACGCGAACTCCCCGCTCTCCTCCACGACACCGGCCCCGAGGCGTACGGGTGCGTCGCTCTCCACCGCCGCGGTGCACAGGGCGCGGTCGTGCGTGCCGATGAGGCAGGCCACGGGAGCGCCCAGGGCGAGGGAGACGGTCCGCGGCGCGGTCCACGAGGGCGGCAGCCAGCGGGCGGAGCTGGTGTCGGGGGTCCAGTAGGCCTGGGCGTCGACGCAGGGGACGCGCCATTCGGCGCGGACCGTGACGGCTCGGGCCGCCGTGACCTCGACGAGGGCCACGCCCTCGCCGGCCAGGGAGACGGCGGTCTCCCACGCGTCACCGCCGAGGCCGGTGAGGTGGACGGTGAGCGGAGCCCCGCCGGAGTGGGTCAGGCCGGTGGCGACCTGGCGGTGGACGACGGTCGCGGAGAGGTCGTCGGCGGGGGTGTTCGGGCGCCATGCGGGAGCCGGCCGCGGCTCGGCGGGGGGCGGTGCGGTGGTCACGGTGGTCACTCCTTGGTGGCCCCGGCCAGCAGGCCGGAGATGAACTGGCGTTGCAGGACGAGGAAGAGGGCCATCACGGGAAGGGCGGCGATGGCTCCGGCGAGCAGGACCTGTGCGTAGTTGGTCGTCGACAGACCCTGGAGGGTGGCGGTCGCCACGGGCAGCGTGTGCAGCTCGGGGCTGCGCAGCGCGATCAGCGGCCACACGAACTGGTTCCAGCCGCCGAGGAAGACGAACAGCGAGAGCGCCGCGATGATGGGCCGGTTCACCGGTATGACGATCCGCCACAGGACCCGCAGCTCGCCGGCGCCGTCCACCCGTGCGGCGTCGAGGAGTTCGTCCGGCATCGACCGCAGCGCCTGCCGCATCAGGAAGATGCCGAACGGGGTCACCAGGCCGGGCAGGATGACGGACTCGTAGGAGTCGATCAGGCCCAGGTCCATCATCATCTGGAAGATCGGGATCAGCATCACCGCGTCGGGGATGACGAGGGTGCTGAGCAGCAGGACGAAGAAGACGTTGCGCCCGCGGAAGTCGAACTTGGCGAAGGCGTAGCCCGCGAGGACGGAGACCACGACCGCGCCGACGGTCTGCAGGCCCGCCACCAGCAAGGTGTTGAACAGGACGCGGGTCAGACCGATGGACTCCTGGAGGCCGTGGAGGTTCTCCATCAGGTGGCCGCCGGGCAGCAGCTTCGGCGGCCAGGAGAACACGTCCTTGTCGTCCTGGGTGGCGGCCATGGCGAGCCAGTAGAAGGGGCCGACGCAGAGCCCGAAGGCGCCCGCGAGCAGCAGGGTGAGCAGAGGGCCTCGGTTCTTCATCGGCGGTCTCCCACCAGTCGGACCTGGAGGATGCCGAGGACGGACACGATCAGCGCGAGCGCGTAGGCGAGGGCCGAGGCGTAGCCGAAGTCGAAGTACTTGAAGCCGTTGTCGTAGAGGTACATGGTGACCGTGAGGGTGGCGTTGTCGGGGCCGCCGCCGGTGAGGACGTACGGCTCGTCGAAGAGCTGCAGGGTGCCGATGGTGGAGAGCACCACCGTGAGGAGGAGGATCGGCCGCAGCTGGGGCAGGGTGATGGCGAAGAAGCGGCGGACCGGACCCGCGCCGTCGACCATCGCCGCCTCGTACAGCTCCTTCGGGATGCCCTGGAGTCCGGCGAGGTACATCACCGCGTTGTAGCCGGTGTAGTGCCAGGTGAGGACGAGGACCACGCCGATGCGGGCCCAGACGGGGCTGCCGAGCCAGTTCACCGGGTCGATGCCGAAGAGGGAGAGCACCCAGTTCAGCAGACCGGCGTCGCGGTTGAGGATCACGGAGAACATCACGCCGGTGGCGACCAGGCCCGTCAGCGAGGGGACGAAGACGCCGAGGCGCCAGAGGGGGCGCAGCCGGACCGCGGCGGAGTTCAGTGCGAGTGCCACGAGCAGCGCGAGACCGAGCATCAGCGGCACCTGGACGACCAGGATCAGCGCGGTGTTCCTGAGCGCCGTCCAGAACAGCGGGTCGTCCACCAGACGGCGGTAGTTGGCGAGTCCGGCGAACCGCCGGGCGTCGCCGTTGCCGGTGGTGAGGCTGATCCAGAACGAGGCGGCGATCGGGTACGCCTTGAAGACCGCGAAGCCCAGGACGGCGGGCATGATCAGCAGGTACGGGAACGACGTGCGGGTCAGCAGCCGGCGCCGGCCGGAGGGAGCTCGGCCGGGGCGGGTGCGGCCGGGGCGCGGGGCGCCGCCGGTCGTGGCGGCGACGCCCCCGGTGGCACGCGCGGGTTCGGGAGGTGCGAGGGACATGGTCAGGCCGCCTGCTGCCGGCCGGTCTGCTGCGCGAGCTGCGTGGCGGCGGCCCCGAGGGCGTCGGCCGGGTCGGCGCCCTTGAGCAGCACCTGGCTCTGGGCGTCGCTGGCGAGCTTGAGGGCCCGGCTGTAGTCGCTGGTGAAGTTGGTCGCCCCGGGGCCGGAGGCCAGCGAATCGACGAGGGACTTCAGCACGCGCTGGCCGCCGTAGAACGGGTGCGGCGCATCGAACATCGGGTCCGCGTAGGCCGCCTTGAGGGCGGGGAAGACGCTCCCCGAGGAGTACATGCGGTTGATTTCCGCGGGCTTCGTCAGCGCGTGCTCGATGAAGCGCCAGGCCGCCTTGCGGCGCTTGCTGGTCGCGGAGACCGCGAGGTAGGTGGAGTTGACGATGACACTGCGCCCTCCGCCCGGGACGGCGGCCGGCGGCTGCATGACGCGCCACTTGCCGCTCTGGGCGGGGAACTTCTCCGCCATGTACCCCACGGCCCACGCGGCCTCCGGCGCGGTGGCCAGCCTGCCCTGGCCGATCAGCCGCTTCCAGGTGCCCTGGCCGGCGGTGTCGGCGAGCAGTCCGCCGTCGTTGAGGCGCTTGATGACGCCCAGGGCCTTGACCGCGGCCGGGGAGGCGAGGGTGACCCTGCCCTCGTGGTCGAAGTAGAAGGCGCCCTGGAGCTGCATCAGGTTCTGGAAGAAGTCCATGTCCTGGGTCGCGCCGGTCTTGTCGAGCCCGATCAGCTGGGCCCCGGTGGCGGCGCGGATCCTCGGTCCGGCGGCGATCATGTCGTCCCAGCTGGTGAGGGAGGCGGGGTCGACGCCGGCCTTCTCGAAGAGGTCGTGGCGGTAGAACATCCCGAGCGGGTTGACCTCCCACGGCAGGGCGTGGACGGCTCTGTCCTTGCCCATGACGGTCGGCCACAGTCCGTCGACGAAGGCGTCCTCGTACCTGTCCGCGCCGAGCCGGGACAGGTCGGCTATGCCCTCGGGGAACTTGTCCAGGTAGCCGGGCAGGTAGTCGACGCCGATGTGGAGGACGTCGGCCAGCCCCTTGCCGCCCGAGGCGAGACCGACGGTGATCTTGTCCCAGATGGCCGGCTCGCCGACGTCCTGGATCTCCACCTCGATGCCCGGGTTGGCCCGCTCGAAGGAGGGCACGACCCCGCGCAGGGCCTCCGCCGCGGAGGTCCAGCTCCAGACGGTGATCTTGCCGCTGTCGCCGTCGGCGCCGGAGGTGCCGGAGCCCGACCCTCCGCCGCCGCACGCGGCCAGGCCGAGTCCGGCGGCGGATGCCGTGGCGAGGTGGAGGATCTGGCGGCGGCTCAGCTGGTGGGACATGTCGGCTCCTGGACGTCGGTACGGGTGTGGGTGCGCGGAGTGCGGCGGGCGAGCGAGTGCAGGGCCCGCGCGAACAGGTCCGTCGCGGCGGGCGGTGTGGAGGCGTGCGGGGAGACCCGGATCCACTCGTCCCGGCGGGTGGTGATCACCCCGGCCTCCTCGAGCGCCCGGTGGACGGTGCCGGTGTCGTGGCCGGGGAGCCGGAAGCTGCCGATTCCGGCCCGCTCCTGGAGGGCGAGCCCGTCCGAGAGGACCTCGGCCCCGGCCGACCGCGCCCGGTCCAGCAACGCGGCGAGGGTGGCCCGGATCCGGGCACCGACGGCGGCCGGGCCGCCCTGGTCGTGCAGGTCGTCGACGGCCGCGCCGAGGGCCGCGGCGGCCGGGAAGTCCGGGTTGGTGGCGAGATGGGCCGCGGCTCCGGGCAGCGGGGGCGCCGGATGCCGCACCGCGAAGGGCTCGGTGACACCGGCCCAGCCGCCGAGCCCGGGAGCGAGGCGCTCGGCGCAGCGGTCGCGGATCAGCAGCAGCGCGGCTCCCCAGCCGGCCCGCAGCCACTTCTGGCCGCCGCTGACGAGGACGTCGGCGGCGTCCGTCTCGATCGGCACGGCGCCGAGTCCCTGGATGGCGTCGACGATCAGGAGACGGTCGGGCCCGAGGACCTCCTTGAGAGCGGCGAGCGGTGCCACGTGGCCGGTGAGCGAGTCGACGGCGCTGACGGTCAGGGCGGTGACGTCGGGGGTGAGATGACGGCGCAGCAGGTCGGGGGTGATGTGCCGCGGCCCGTCGGCGTCGACGAGCCGGACGTCAGGGCCGCCCCGGCCGGCGAAACGGAGCCAGGGATAGACGTTCGCGGGGAACTCGCCGCGGGGCACGAGCACGGTGCCGGGTCCGCGGAGCGCCGCCGCCACGGTGAACAGACCGTTGCTGGTGGACGGGGCGAGGGCGATCTCGTGGGGCCGCGCGTGGAGGAGCCGGGCCGCCGACGTCCGGGCGGCGTCGCCGAGGGCGAACAGCCGGTCGAGGTCGGCGGGATCCGCGCGGCCGGCCAACGCGGTCGCCTCGGCGAGCGCGCCGGCGGCCCGGCGGGACAGCGGGCCGACCCTGGCGTGGTCCAGGTAGCCCGCCGTCGGACCACCGGTCGACGGCATAGTTTGATCGTTCAAAATTAGATCCTCGTGATCCCATCGGTAAGATCGGGGTGGAATTTGAAGGTTCACATTAGGGAGTCGCGGCTGTCTCAGCAAGAGGTCCGACGCGGTGGTCTGAAGCGGTGGTCCGACGCGGCGGTCTGACGCGGTGGTCTGACGCGGTGCGTCGCGTGGGCCCACCGGGAACCCGCTGCGGGCCTCGTGGGGCGGCGGCTGGTGTTCCGGCGTGCGAGACCGCCGAAATCGCCCGCGGGGGGGGGGGGGGGGGGGGGCCCCGGGGGGGGCGGGGGGGGGGCAAGAGGTGGTTGTTTGCGGGGAGGGGTGGTGGGGGGGGGCCAGCCCCCCC
>NZ_JBHWFF010000007.1:109590-188424 GCF_042733785.1 Streptomyces sp. NPDC059695
CGCGCGGGGGCGGCGGGGGGGGGGGCGGGCGGCCGCCCCCCCCCGCCCCCCGCGCCCGCCCGCGGGCGGGGCCCCCCGCCCCCCCGCCCCCCCCCCCCCCCCGCACGGGCGTAGGCGAAGGAGAGGAGAGTGGCCTGGACGGGAGGGAGGGGGGCCGCCTCCCCTCCGTGCCGGGAGGACCCGCCTACCGCTGGAAGGGATCGGGGCGGCCGTCGCGGGTCTGTCGCCCGTACGGCCGCGGCAGCTGCTGCGGCTGCGGGGCGCCGGGCGCCCGGCCGGGACCGAAGCCCTGCCCGTACGCCGTGTTCTGCCCCTCACCCGGGCT
This sequence comes from Streptomyces sp. NPDC059695, assembly GCF_042733785.1. Lineage (NCBI taxonomy): Bacteria > Bacillati > Actinomycetota > Actinomycetes > Kitasatosporales > Streptomycetaceae > Streptomyces > Streptomyces sp. NPDC059695. Next base: position 109,916 of record NZ_JBHWFF010000007.1, read on the forward strand.
CCGCCCGTACTCCGGGCTCTGCCCCTCGTCCTGCGCCTGCCCGTACTCCGGGCTCTGCCACTCGCCCGCGCCCCGCCCGTGCGCAGGGCTCTGCCCGTACCGCGTGCCCGCCGTCGGGACCGCCGGTGCCGGGTGCGGCCGGCGCGGCGCAGGGCTCTGCCCGTACCGCGTGCCCGCTGTCGGGACCGCCGGTGCCGGGTGCGGCCGGCGCGGCTGCCGCGTGTCGCCGGAGCCGGCGGCGTGCTGCCCCTGCCGGGCGGCGGCGATGCTGCCGGGCCACCAGTTCCACCGGCCGAGGGCCGTCATCAGGGCGGGCAGGACGAAGACGCGGATCACGACGGCGTCGAGCAGGATCGCCGCCGCCAGGCCGACACCGAGCTGCTTGAACTCCACCATGCTGAGGGTCCCGAAGACGGCGAACACGGCCACCATGACGATCGCCGCGCTGGTCACGACACCGGCGGAGCGGGTGATGCCGTCGCGGACGGCGTCGCGGACCTCGGCCCCGCCGAGGGCGGCCTCCCGGATCCGGCTCACGACGAACACGTGGTAGTCCATCGAGAGGCCGAACAGCACCACGAAGAGGAACAGCGGGAGCCAGGAGACGACCGCCCCGGAGCTGTGGAAGTCCAGCACCCCCTCCGCCCAGGTGTTCTGGAAGACCGCGACGAGGACGCCGAAGGAGGCCGCCGCCGACAGCAGGTTGAGGAGGATCGCGGAGAGGGCCACGGCCGGTGAGCGGAAGATGACGACCATGGTGGCGAAGGTCAGCAGCAGGACGAAGCCCACCACCCACGGCATCCGGTCCTTCAGGTGGGCGGTGAAGTCGGCTCCCCGGGCCACCTTGCCGCCGACCGCGCCCTCGGCGCCCTGAACAGGTGCGAGCGCCTGGGGCAGCCAGGCACGCAGCAGTTGGAGGGACTCGTGTGCCTCGGCGCTCTTCGGCGAGTGCGGTGTGCCGACGGCCACGGTGTGTACGCGCTCGTCGGCCGACGAGCGGATCAGGGGTGTCCGGTCGCGGGCGAACGGCTCCTCTCCCTCGGTGCGGCTCAGCAGGGTCCTGAGCGCGGCCTCGACCTCGTCGGCCCGGCCGGCGGGCGCCGTGACCGCCACCTGGTGCACCGTGCCCTTGCTGGGGAACGCCGAGGTCAGCCGGTCCATGGCCCGGACGACCGGGATGTCGCGGGACAGGTCGTCCGAGCCGGGCTGCTTCAGCTCCATGTCGAGCGCGAGCAGGGCGAGGGCGAGCAGGGCGCCACCGGAGACCGCGAGGGTGAGCAGGGGCCGTACGAGGGCGGGGCGCAGGAGCACGGGCCAGACGCGGGACGCGCCGGAGCGCATCGTGAGCCGCCACAGGAGCGGCACCCTGGGCCGGTCGACCCGGGGCCCGAGCTTGGCGAGGAGTGCGGGGAGGACCGTCAGCGAGGCCAGGACGGCGACCGCCACGACGAGGATCGAGCCGGTGGCCAGGGAGGCGAAGGTCGCCTCCTGGGCGAGGTAGAGGCCGGCCATCGACACGATGACGGTGGTGCCGGAGACGACGACGGTGTGCCCGGAGGTCTCGGCGGCGATCTCGATGGCGTCGAGGTGAGAGGCGCCCTTCCGGCGTTCCTCCCGCTCCCGCTTCAGGTAGAAGAGCGAGTAGTCGACGCCGACGGCCATGCCCATGAGCAGGATGACGTTGCTGACCGCGCTGGTCTCGGGAAGGACGTGCGAGGCGAGGGCCGAGAGGCCGATCGCGGCGCCGACGCAGGACAGGGCGAGCAGGACCGGAACGCCGGCGGCGACGACCGCGCCGAACACGACGAGCAGGATCAGCAGGGTCAGCGGGAGGCTGATCAGCTCGGCCCTCCGGAAGTCCTCGCCGAGGGTCTCGCCGAGCCCCTTCGCCGTGGATCCGGTGCCGATCTGCTCGATCCTGAGGCCCGCGTGGGCCTTCTCGGTCGTGGCGCTCGCGTCGAGCAGCGGCTGGACCCGGGCGTCGGCGTGCTCCGTGTCGCCCGACATGGTCACGGGGAGCAGCAGGGCTTTGCCGTCGGGGGACGGGAAGGCGGCGCCGACGCTCTCCACCTCGGGCAGCGCCTGCATCCTCGCGGTGAGTTCCCCGGCCGCCCGCCGTGCGGCGGCGGGGTCGAGCCTCCCGCCGTCCGAAGCGGTGATGAGGACGTTCTCCTCGGGTTTCTCGGTGAAGTGGCCCGAGGCGGTGATACGGCCGGCGCGGCCGGACTCTCCGACGCCCGATTCCTCGTCCCCGAGCTTGTTCGTGCCGGCGGCCCCGCCCAGGAAGAGGCACAGCGCGACGAACACCACCCAGAGACCGAGGGCGGACCACGGATGCGTGGCGCTCCATCGCGCGATCCGTACCGTTGCCGGTTTCTTGCGCACCTTCTGCTTCCCTTCCGTTGCTGCGTAGATCGCCGGGGGCGGCTGCCGCTCTGTGTCGAAAGGAACGCTAGGCATCGGGGAAGAGCGGTGGCACGGGGTAAACCACCCGGGCGGCACCCGGTTCCCGCAGGCCTCGCCCTGAGGTTTCACGCAGCAAGGACCTGCCGAAAGAGCGGACGGCTGTGTGCTGCTACGGTCGGGCGCCATGAGCTGGCTCCCCGATGACTTCGTCCATCCCGTCCTGGTACCGCTGCCGGGCGGTGGCCATCACCTGCGGCCGATCCGGGAGGCGGACACCCCGCTCGACTACCCGGCTGTGATGGGTTCGCGCGAGCGCCTGTGGACCATCTTCGGCCCGGCCTGGGGCTGGCCCGCGGCCACCATGACCTACGAGGGCGACCAGGCCGACCTGTTGCGGCACGAGAAGGAGATCGCCGCACATCAGTCCTTCAACTACGGGCTGTTCGACGCGGCGGAGACGGCTCTGCTCGGCTGTGTCTACATCGATCCGCCGGAGAGGGCCGGCGCGGACGGCGAGATCGCCTGGTGGGTGGTGGACGAGCTGGTGGACGGCAAGGTCGAGCAGGCCCTCGATCAGCTGGTGCCGCAGTGGATCGCCGCCGACTGGCCGTTCGAGCAGCCGCGCTTCCTCGGCCGCGAGATCTCCTGGTCGGACTGGCTCGCGCTTCCGGAACACCCCGACGCGTAAGGAGCTTCTGCCGTACCGAGAGGTTCGGTTGCGGGTCGAACGTGGGCCCTCGGTTGGCCGCTCGGTTCGTGGCCGGTGAAGGAGAGCAGGGCCTCCCGCACGCTTCAGGAACGGTGAGACCACCCGCCACGCAGGACCCGCCACGCCACGTCCGCGAGCACGGCGTCGGGTCGCGGCTCTCGGATCTCGCGCGGCCCGTGGCCTATCCGGCCCCGCCCCGGCTCGGGCACCATGAACCGGTCGAGGCCCCCGGGGGCGTACGAGCGGGCCGGGGGCCGGGGAACGCGAACCGGGGGAGTGGCCGTGGGCAGGTTCAGGCGGGGTGGTCCGGCGATCGAGGCGGACGTCCAACGGCGGGTGCGACGCAGCCCGTTGCTCTTCACGGCGCCGATCGTGCTGCTCGTCCTGCTGACGGCGGTGCTCGGCTGGGAGGTCGTCCGGGCGAACATGACGGCGGAGGCCCGCGCCGACTGGCCGTGGCGGCTGGAGCTGCTCGACATGGAGCCGCTCGGCAGCCTGCTCGCGGTCGCGGCCGGTGCGGTCCTCGCCAGGGCCCAGTACGCGCGCACCGTACGGCCGTTGCTCGGCTGGCGCGCCGACTGGACGACCGGGCACCTCGGGAGCGGCGTACCCGAGTGGCGGGTCGGACTGCTCAACGGAGGTTCGCACACTGTGGTGATCGAGGCCTACGCGTGCCGGGCCGTCCTGCGTGGCGGGGACCCGCTGCCCGCCGCCCCGTGGACCGACGTCCAGGGCGTGGCGGAGGTGCTGACCGGGGCCGGGCTCACCGTCGGTGAGGACTTCCAGCTGGTCACCATGGGGCACTTCCCCCTGGTGGGCACCGGATCCTACGAGACGACGATGCTCGGGGCCTTCTCGCGGCGCTTCGTCGACGAGGTCGAGGCGCTCCACATCAGGGTCCGGGTCGGCGATGTCGTCGGAGACAGTCACGAGCGGATCCTGGACGCCCTGAAGGGCGCCCGCTCGGCCTCGTATCAGCGACCCGCGCCCTGACCGTCCAGCCAGCGCAACACGTCGGGCAGCGCCAGCTGGGCGGCGAAGTGACCGGCGTCCGGTACGAGGAGGGGCTCGGCGCCGGGAATCCGGCCGGCGAGCCAACGGGTGTGCGCCACGGGCGAGAACGCGTCGTCGAGCCCGTGCCACAGCAGCACGGGCGCGGCCACGGAGGCGACGTCGAAGCCCCACGGGCCGGCGAGGGCCAGGCAGTCGTCGAGCCAGCCGTGGTGCGAGACCCGCAGGGCCTCCCGGTAGGTGCGGAGCAGCACCGTGCGGACCCGGGAGTCCTCGACGACCGGCAGGTCGTGGGGCGAGAGACCCGCACGCAGGTCGTCGAGGAGGCGCTCCGGGTTCCGCCGGAGGACGGCGGCCCGCGCGGCCAGGTCCCGTTCGAGGCCGCCGGGATCGCTCCCGTCCAGATGGGCCCGGGCCAGGCCGTACTCGCGGACGTTGAACGGGGTCATGCCCGCGTACCAGTCCAGCCCGGCAGCGTCCGGCGGGGCGAGTCCGACCAGTACGGCCGCCGCCCGCACCCGGTCCGGCAGCAGCGCCGCGCACGCGAGAGCGTGCGGCCCGCCGCCGGACCGGCCGACCACCGCGAACCGCTCGATCCCGAAGGCGTCGGCGACCGCCGCCGCGTCCCGGGCCGCGTCGGCGACCCTGCGGCCCGGGACGCGCCGGGACTCTCCGTAGCCGGGACGGTCGTAGGAGAGGAACCGGAAGCCGGGGTGCCGCGCGGCGAGCCCGGGCAGCAGGGTGCCCAGACGGGTACCGGGCGTCCCGTGGAGGAGTACGACCGGAGCTCCCGAAGGATCGCCCCATTCCTCGGCCACCAGGAGCCGGCCGTCCTCGGTGCGCACAGGGTCTCCCATGCGGGGGAGCCTAGGGCGCCGCGGGGTGCCGGGGGGAGAGGGCGTGGGCACCGCGGCACGTCGTGTGCTCGGTGGTGCCGGCGCGAGAGGGCGTGGGCACAACGTGTGATCGGCGGTGGCTGGGGGAGACGTCGTCGGCACAGTCGGACGTCGTGTGCCCGGTCCGGCCGCGCGGACAGGGCCTCCGCGCCGGGCGTGCCGTCGACGGCGACCGAGGCGATCGCGGTGAGTCCCCCTCCGCGCCCGGAAGCGGCCGTGGAGTGCGCGGCGCACTCCGGCATAGGAGCCTGGTGGTGTGGTGAAGGCAAGGAAGGCGGCGACCGACGCGTACCGGCGGAGCTGGCTGCGCGGGGCCCCGCCGCCCCGCTGGGTACGGGTCCTGCCCGTCCTGCTGCTCGTCGGGGTCGGAGTGGCCTCCCTCACCGACTCCGTCCCGGTGGACATCGGCTTCCTGCTCGGAGCGGTGCCCCCGCTGGCCGTCCTGGCCTACGGGCCGCTGGCCACGGCCCTGCTCGGCGCCGCGACGATCGGGCTGCTGACCATCCCCTTGTTCCATCTGGACCGGCCGGGCAACACCGACCTCTTCACCCTCGGCTTCGTCGCGACCCTGAGCGTCTTCGTCTCCTTCGTCCGCGGACGAAGGGACGCGCAGCTCGACCTGGAACGCACCGTCGCCGAGACGGCGCAGCGGGCCATCGTCCCGGACGTACGGCCGCGGGTCGGGCCCGTGCGCTGTGCGAGTCTCTACCATGCCGCCGAGCTCGGCACGCTGGTGGGAGGCGACTTCTTCGACGTCCGGGCCGGCCCCCACGGGGTGCGGGCGGTCCTCGGCGACGTGCAGGGGCACGGCCTGTCGGCCGTCGCGACGGTGGCCTCCGTCATGGGGGCGTTCCGGGAGGCGGTACTGGACGATGTGGACGCGGAGTCGATCGCGGCCCGGCTGGACCGCAGGCTCGTGGTCGACTCGGCGCGGACGGAGCACGCGGAACTCTTCGCCACGGCGGTCTTCCTGGACTTCGCTCCGCACGGGCCGGAGGTCCGTGTCCTGGCCTGCGGCCATCCGCCGCCGGTCCTGGTGCGCGGCGGAACCGTGAGCACCGTGGAGGTCGACCCCGGACCGCCCCTGGGACTGGGCCTCGCCGGTGTCATGCCCGGAACGGCCGCCACGGTGTCGCTGCTGCCCGGGGACCGGCTGCTCCTGGCGTCGGACGGTGTCCTGGAGACACGGGACGCCTCCGGTGCGTTCTACCCCTTCGTCGAGCGTCTGGCCCGCATGACCGGTGTCGGCCTGGACCAGCTGCCCGACGAGATCTGGGCCGACCTGAGCCGTTTCGCACCCAAGATCCAGGACGACGTCACCCTCCTGATCCTCACCCTGGACGGCTCCGGGCCGGACTGACCGGACCGCTGGTGGCGGGGGCGGACGGATGGTGCGGAACGGGCGTCGTCCCCTCGCCGGAAAGAGACAGGCTCACGCTTTCGTCAGAAGCTCCAACGTCCGTGTGGGGGTGTCGGCACTGCCCCACGTGAGGGCTCCGCCCCCTTCCCCGAGGCCGTCACCGCGCGGAACGCGAACGGCGGGCGGCGGCCCGTGGCCATGTCCGGACTCTGGGATAAGGTGCTGCACCCGGTCCTCCCGAGCCTCGCGGAGGACAGACACGGCGGCCGTCCGAAGGGGGACCTGGGTGCTGCAGGCGTTGGGACTCGGACGGGCGGAAGAGACCGTCTACACCGCTCTGCTGGGGCGTCCGACAGCCTCCACGTACGAGCTCGTCCGCCTGACCGGACTCGAGGAGCCCGAGGTCGCCGGCATCCTGCTCGACCTGTCGGCGCGCGGCCTGGTGGCGGTCGCCGCCGAGGCCGGGAGCGGGGCACCCGGCCCGTCCGTCCCCGGGGCGGGCACGCCGCCCGCCCGCTACCGGCTCACCCCGCCCTCCGTGGCCCTCGCCCCCCTGCTCGTCGAACAGCGCAACGCGCTGCACCGGGCCGAGACGGCCTTCTCGATGGTGACCGAGCAGTACCGCAGCACCGCCGCGCACCCCGCCGGCAGCGTCGTCGAAGTGGTCGTCGGCGTCGAGCAGGTGGCGCACCGGTTCCACCAACTGCAGCGCGGAGCCCAGCGCGAGTTGCTGGTGTTCCTCGTCGGGGAGCCCATCGCCGTGCCCCGCGAGGACGCCGACATGTCGGAGAGCTCCGCGCTGGACCGGGGGGTCGACTTCCGTGTCGTCGCGTCCAAGGACTACCTCGACGCCCCCGGCGTGGGGAACGACGTGCGGTCCGCCATGGCGGCGGGCCTGGAGATCCGGCTCGTCGAGTCGCTGCCGCTGAAGATGGTGGTGTCGGACCGGGAGCGCGCCATGGTCCCGCTGGACATGGCGGACTCCGGGGACGAGCCGAGCGCCATCGTGGTGCATCGCAGCGGACTGCTGACGGCCCTGGTCCACCTCTTCGAGCGGGAATGGGCCCTGGCCCGGCCGCTGTTCGCCACCGCCGCCGGCGTGTGCGCCCCGTCCCCGGCCGACGACCGGCCGACCGAGGGGGAGCTGGAGGTCCTCGCCCTGCTGCTGGCGGGGATCTCCGACCGGCGGGCGGCCTCGCAGCTCGGTCTGTCGATCCGCACCGTGGAGCGGCGGACACGCCGTCTGATGGACCTCGCCGGAGCGGACTCCCGCCTGCAACTCGGCTGGCACGCCGCCCGTGCCGGCTGGCTCTGACCTCGGCGACCGCCCTCCGCGCCCCGAGTCCGGGGCAGGGCGAAGCGCTGCCGGACGCGCTCTCGTGTCGGGTAACCGCCATGCGGGGAATCCGTCACTCCGGGCCCTCCTCGGTGATCCGTCGGTCTGCCAGGCTGCAGCTGCAGCCCCACATGTCCACGGTTTCCATGGGAGATTCATGCGCTTCATCACGCGTACAGCCCTGGGCGCGGCGACCGCCGCCGTCCTCACCGTCACCGCGGTCGCGCCCTCCGGGGCGGCGGACACACCACCGGACGGCACCTCGGGCAACAGGCCCCTCGTCGGCAGCCGGACCGCCCCGGCGGGCGGCGAGCAGGCGACGGTGACGCTCGTCACCGGTGACAAGGTCGTGGTGACGACCGACCCGGCGGGTCGCAGCTCCGCGGCCGTCCTGCCCCGCGAGGACGGCACGCAGCCGATCGTCCAGACGTACCAGACGGGCAAGGACCTCTTCGTCTACCCGGAGAACGCCACCCGGGCGATCGCCGAAGGCACCGTCGACGAACAGCTGTTCAACGTCACGGGGCTCATCCGCCAGGGATACGACGACGCGCACACCGACGCGCTGCCGCTCATCGCCACGTACCGGCCCGGGGTGAACGTCCTCGACGGCGCTCCGGCTCCGCGCGGATCCGAGCGGGGCCCGAGCCTCCCCGCCGTGGACGGCGTCGCGCTCAAGGCCGACAAGGACACCGCCGCCGCCTTCTGGCGGGACGTCACCGACCCCCGTTCGCGCTCCGCCTCCACGCTGAAGAAGCTGTGGCTGGACGGCAAGGTCGAGGCGACGCTCGACCGGTCCACCGCCCAGGTGCACGCCCCCGAGGCGTGGGCGGCCGGGTACGACGGCACGGGCACCCAGGTCGCCGTCCTCGACACGGGCGTGGACGCCGGACACCCGGACCTGGCGACCCGGGTCGCCGCGTCGAAGAACTTCACGGACTCCAAGAGCACCGACGACCACGTGGGCCACGGCACACACACCGCCTCCACGGTCGGCGGGTCGGGCGCGGCGAGCGACGGCCGCATGAAGGGCGTCGCTCCCGGTACCTCGCTGCTCATAGGCAAGGTCCTCGACGACGCGGGCTACGGCCAGGACTCCTGGGTCATCGCGGGCATGCAGTGGGCCGTCGACCAGCAGGCCGACGTCGTCTCCATGAGCCTGGGCAACGCCTCGGTCCGTGACTGCACGGACCCGGTGGCCGAGGCCGCGAAGGAGCTCTCGAAGAGCAGCCGCACCCTCTTCGTCGTCGCCGCCGGCAACGCCGGCTCGGGCACCGAGACCGTCTCCTCGCCCGGCTGCGTGCCCGGCGTGCTGACCGTCGGCGCCGTCGACCGCGACGACACGACGGCGTGGTTCTCCAGCCGCGGACCCGTGGCCGTCACCCGCACCCTCAAGCCCGAGATGGCCGCGCCCGGCGTCGACATCTCGGCGGCGAGCGCGGGCGGCCGGGGCGTCTACGCCTACCGGTCGATGTCCGGCACCTCGATGGCCGCCCCGCACGTCGCGGGCGCCGCGGCGATCCTGCGCCAGGCCCACCCGGACTGGACCGCGCAACAGCTCAAGGCCGCCCTGGTCGCCTCCGCCCGCACCGGCGGAAAGGTCGCCGGCGCCGACGAGACCGGCGCCGGAGTGCTCGACGTGTTCGGCGCGGTCAACCAGAAGGTGCTCTCCGCGCCCGCGGTCCAGGCCGGCAGCTACAACTGGCCGCAGGACGCCTCGGACCGCGCCACCGTGCAGGTGCCGTTCACCAACACGGGCGGCAGCGACCTCACCCTCAACCTGAGGGTGAGCGGAGTGCACGGCAACGACGGCAGCGAGATCCACACCGGCATCGCCGACCTGAAGGACACCAGGGTGAGGGTCCCCGCCGGGGCCACCGTGCAGGTGCCCCTGCGCATCGACCCCACCGCCCGGCTGAAGGCCTCCCAGTACGGTGCGGTCACCGGCCGGATCCTCGCCACCGGGGGCGGTGCGCACGTCTCCGTGCCCTTCACCCTCTACGTGCAGCCCGAGACGGTCACGCTCCGGATCAAGGTGGTCGACCGCAACGGGAAGCCCGCGAGCGGGGCTTCCTCCCTGGAGCTCGTCAGCCTCGACACCGACAAGGGCGAGCGGCGCTACAACTCGGGCGCGACCGAGCAGACGTTCAGCGTGCGCCCCGGCGACTACGCCCTGAGCAGCTTCGTCGCGTCGTACGACGCCGGCGACGCACCCGAGTCGATCGGCTACCTCGCCAAGCCCCAGCTCCGGATCACCGGCGACACCACCGTCGTCCTCGACGCCCGCGAAGCCCACCGGCTGAGCCTGCGGACCGACCGTCCCTCGACGGCGGACAGCACCACCCTCAGCTACGCCCGCACGTGGGACGACACCTGGCAGACCGGCGCGGCCCTCGTCGTCCCGAACACCATCCACCAGCTGTACGCGGACATCGACGGACGCGCCCTCGACGGCACCTTCGAGTTCCGCTCCACCTGGCGCGCGATCGGCTCCGAGGGCGGCTCCCCGTACGTCTACAACCTGTCGTACCCGACCCGGGGCCCGCTGCGCTCCGACCAGACCTACCGGCCCAAGGACGCCAGGCTGGCCCAGGTGACGGAGACGTGGAAGGCCCTCGGCAAGGAGGCCGACTACCTCGACGCGCTGCACGTCCGCCCCGCCGGCGGCGACAGCGGCTTCATCACCGTCGCCGCGTTCAGGAACGTCAAGGCCCCCGGCATCCGCACCGCCTACTACACGACCGGTGACGACTCCTGGTACCACGGTGCGATGACCAGCTTCCCGTTCGCCGCGTTCATGGGCGACCAGGAGCGCACCTACCGCGCCGGGCAGCGCGGCCGGGAGGAGTGGTACGGCGGACCCCTGCGCCCGGGTGCCGTGCGCGACGCGGACGGCGGGCTGATGCTGGCCGCCGAGCGGCAGGGCGACCTGATCGGCTTCCAGAACGCCCTCTGGGTCGACGGCTCCGGCGACCACTGGACGTACGGCGGATCGTTCGGTGACCTCGGCAACCTGGTACTGAAGCGCGACGGCGAGCAGATCGGCCGCACCGCCTACCCGTACGGCGTCTTCCAGGTGCCGGACGAGGACGCCGCGTACGAGCTCACCCAGAAGCTGGACAAGGTCCTCTCCGGCGACCGCAACTGGCTGCGCTCGACCTCGGCCACGACCACGTGGAGCTTCCGCTCCCACCGTGAGCCCGAGGTCTACTCGCGCGGTCTGCCCATCCTCTCCCCGGTGTACGACCTGCCGGTCGACGGCATGAACACCCTGCCGGCGCAGAGCGGCATCACGGTCGGCCTGTCGGTCGAGGGCCACGCCGGATACACGCCCGGCGCGGTCACCGCGGCCTCGCTGTCCTACTCGTACGACGGCGGCGCCACCTGGATCGAGGCGCCGACCCAGCGGCACGGCGACGCCTGGACGGCCGTCCTCGACCACACGGGCGCCACGGGCAGGCAGGTCATGACGAAGGCCTCCTTCACCGACGCCCACGGCAACGCGGTGACCCAGACCATCACCCGCGCCTACGACGTCCGGTAGCCACACCCCACCCGTACGGGGCGCCCGCCGACCACGGCGGGCGCCCCGTACGCGCACGGACCGTCCCGCCCGGTGCCTGGCGCGCATGCCCGCACGGCCACTGTGATCTGATGGAGCGGCACCTCACGACCCATCCACCGCGATGCGGCGCGGGTGCGGACGGGGGAGTTTTCGATGGTGAGAGACCGGCTGCGGGCACGGTTCCGGTACTGGTTCGACGGCACGATGGACCGGGGGACGCCGGCTCTGATCAGCTGGCTGGCACTGGCCTCGATGCTGCTCATCGTGGCGGCCTCGACCCTGGTCGTCGTGTTCACGGACACCGACGCCGAGGACAACGGCGGCTGGGCCGGCGTGGCCTGGATGAGCCTGCTCCGCACCCTCGACCCGGGCACCATGGGCGGGGACACCGGAAGCCCGGTGTTCCTCGCCCTCATGCTGACGGTGACGATCGGCGGCATCTTCATCGTCAGCGCGCTCATCGGTGTCCTGACCACCGGTCTGAACCAGAAGATCCAGGAACTCCGCAAGGGCCGCTCCCAGCTGATGGAGCGCGGGCACACCATCGTGCTCGGCTGGTCGGACCAGGTCTTCACGGTGATCGCGGAGCTCGTGGAGGCGAACCAGAGCGAACGCCGCTCCTGCGTGGTCGTTCTCGCCGACCGGGACAAGGTCACCATGGAGGACGCGATCCGGACACGGATCCCCGACATGGGCCGCACCCGCGTCATCTGCCGCTCCGGCAACCCCCTGGTGCGCGCGGACCTGGAACTCGTCAGCCCCGACACGGCGAAATCGATCATGGTGCTGCCGCCGGTCGGGGACGACAGGGACGTCGACGTCATCAAGGTCCTCCTGCTGCTGCACAGCCGAACCTGGAGCGGACCCCGGCCCCACGTGGTGGCCGCGGTGCACGACTCGGACAACCTCGCCGCCGCCCGCCGGGCGGCGGGGGAGGGGGCGCTGGTGATCGACGCCGAGGACATCGCCGTACGTCTCATGGCACAGGCCCACCGCCAGACCGGCCTGTCCGGCGTCTTCAACGAACTCCTCAGCTTCGTCGGCAACGAGTTCTACCTCCGCGAGGAGCCCGCGCTCGTCGGCACGACGTACGGAACGGCGCTCCACGCCTTCGAGACCGGGACGCCCGCGGGGCTCCGCAGGAGCGACGGGCGGGTGCTGGTCAATCCCGCCATGGACACGGTCATCGCCCCGGGCGACCAGCTGCTCGTGATCGCCGAGGACGACCTGCTCATCCGCCTGGCCCGCACCCCGCCGCCCGTCATCGAATCGGCCATCACCTCCGCCCCCGCCGAGCGGCCCGGGATCGACCGGACCCTGCTCATCGGCGAGAACTCCCGTACGGCCAAGCTCGTCGCGCTCCTCGACAGCTTCGTCCAGCCCGGATCGACCCTCGACATCGCCGCGCCACGGCGGCCGGACACCGCCCTGAACCAGCCCGTGGTCCATCTCAGCCTGGGGTTCAAACACTGCGAGCCGACCCGCAGGTCCTCCCTGGAGTCCCTCGACCTGGGCGGCTACCAGCACATCGTGGTCCTCTCGGACGACACGTTCGCCGCCGGGGCGGCCGACGACCGGACCCTCGTCACCCTGCTGCACCTGCGGGACATCGAGGAACGCCTCGGAGACCCGTACTCGATCGTGACCGAGATGAACGACGACGCCAACCGTGAGGTCGCCCAGGTCACCAAGGCCGACGACTTCATCGTCAGCACCAAGGTGATCAGCCTCCTGCTCACCCAGCTGACGGAGAACCGCGCCCTGTACGACGTGTTCACCGACCTCTTCGATCCGGAGGGCTCGGAGATCTACCTCAAGCCCGCCTCCGACTACGTCGTCCTCGGCGCGGCGGCCAACTTCGCCACCGTCGTCGAGGCCGCCCGGCGCGAGGGGGAGACGGCCATCGGCTACCGGCTGGCCCGGTACAGCGACGCACCGCCCGGCTACGGCATCTTCCTCAACCCGCCGAAGTCCACCCCGCTGGTCCTCGGACCCCAGGACGCCGTCGTCGTGCTCGCCGAGGAGGAGGACGCTCTCTGGTCGGCGGGCGACCGCTCCGAGGCCAGGGTGGGGCGCCCCCGGCCCGCAGGACGACCCCGGCGGTCCGGTCCGGCCTGAGGAGCGGCTTCGGGGCAGGGGGGCGGCTCTAGACTGGGACCCTCAGGCGTACAGAACGGGAGTGCAACGGTGGCGGCAGACACGGGTGACTTCACGGACCCTCCTGCCGAGGTACTGGCCGAGGCCGCCGCCGCCTTCGGTCTGCTCTCCTCACCCTCGCGACTGCACATCGTGTGGGCGCTCGCCCAGGGGGAGAGCGACGTGACCGGGCTCGCGGAGCGGGTCGGCGGCGCGCTGCCGGCGGTCAGCCAGCACCTGACCAAGCTCAAGCTGGCCGGTCTCGTCCGTTCGCGCCGGGAGGGCCGACGGCAGGTCTACTTCGTCGACGACCCCGAGGTCGTGACCGTGGTCCGCGTGATGGTCGGCCAGCTCACCGCCCGCACGGACAGGTCGCTGACGCTCGTACGACGCAGCGCCTCCGGTGCCTGACACGGCCGCACCCGGCCCCCTCGTACCGGAGACCGAGGACGACCGGGCCCCGGCTCCGCAGGATGCCCCCGGACCGCTCACCGCGCTCCAGGTGCTGCGGCGGCTGGACAGCGGACCACGCGGCCTGACGGACGCCGAGGCCGAGCGGAGGCTGGCCCGGTACGGAGAGAACGTCCTGCCCGCCGGGCGCCCGGTCCCCTGGACCCGGCGGTTCCTGCGCAGCCTGCGCGACCCGTTCACCGCGGTGCTCCTCTGCCTCGGACTGATCTCGGTGACCGTCGCGGCCTGGGGCACCGGGTGCGTCATCCTCCTCCTCGTCACGGTCAGCTGCGCCCTGCGCGCCTCGGGCGAGCACCGGGCCGACCAGGCCATGGCGGCCCTGAGGGAATCGGTCGCCACGACCGCGACCGTGCTGCGCCGCGCCGACCCCGACGGGCCGGCGGCCGGGCCCCGGGAGATACCCGCCGACGAGCTCGTCCCCGGCGACGTGATCCGGCTGGGACCCGGGGACCTGGTCCCCGCCGACGTACGGCTGCTGCGGGCGTCCGGTCTGCGTCTCCACGAGGCGGCGCTCACCGGCGAGTCCGCCCCCGTCGCCAAGTACCCCCTCGAAGCACCCGACGGCCCCCGCACCGGACCCCTCGCCCAGCCCCACCTGTGCTTCCTCGGCAGCAGCGTGTCCTACGGCAGCGCGACCGCGGTGGTCGTCGCCACCGGGGCCCGCACCCGCTTCGCCTCCGCCCACGGGACGACCGGCCGGGGCCGGGACAGCGCCTTCGACCAGGCCGTCCACGGCATCTCCTGGACCCTGATCCGGTTCATGCTCCTGACCCCGCCCCTCGTCCTCATGGCCGGCGCCGCGCTCCACGGACGGGGGCTGGAGACGCTCCCCTTCGCCGTCGCCGTCGCGGTCGGCCTCACCCCCGAAATGCTGCCCGTCGTCGTGACGACCGTCCTCGCCCGCGGAGCCGCACGGCTCGCCCGCGACCACAGGGTGATCGTCAAACGCCTGCCCGCCCTCCACGACCTCGGCGCCGTCGACGTCCTGTGCCTGGACAAGACCGGCACCCTCACCCAGGACCGGCCCGTCGTCGCCCGCGCCGTGGACGCCCACGGACAGGACGCCCCGGAGGTGCTGCACTGGGCCGCCGTCAACGCCTGGTGGACACTCCAGCTCGCGGAGCTGCCCACCCCCGACGCCCTCGACGAGGCGCTCCTCGACAGCGCCGGCGAGGCGGACCTCCTGGACTGCGACGGGGTCGCCGCGCTGCCCTTCGACCCGGTACGCCGCCTGGCGACGGCCGTCGTACGCCGTCCCGGCCGCCTCGGAACGCACACCCTGGTCGTCAAGGGAGCCGTGGAGAACGTCCTCGAACGGTGCGCCCTGGACGCCGCCGAACGCGACCGTCTCCTCGCCCTGGCCGCCCGTGAGGCGGACACGGGCGCCCGGCTCCTCGCGCTCGCCCTCGCCGAGCGTCCGGCCCGCCACCGCGACTACACGCCCGCCGACGAACGCGGACTCGCCTTCCTGGGCTTCGTCGTCCTGCGCGACGCCCTCGCCCCCACGGCCGCGGAGGCACTCGGCAGCCTCGCCCACCGGGGGGTGTCCGTCCGGATCCTGACGGGAGACCACCCGGGCACGGCCACCCACACCTGCCGCGAACTCGGACTCGCCCCCGGCCGGGTGCTCACGGCCGAGGACATCGACCGCCTCGACGACACCGCACTGGCCGAGGCCGCCCGGCACAGCACCGTCTTCGCACGCTGCGCCCCCGAGCACAAGGCCCGCGTCGTCACCGCCCTGCGTGCCCAGGGCCACGTCACCGGATTCCTCGGCGACGGCGTCAACGACGTGCCCGCGCTGCGCGCCGCCGACGTCGGCATCTGCCCGAAGGGCGCCGTCGCCGTCGTCAGGGACACCGCGGACGTCGTCCTGGCCGAGAAGGACCTCGCGGCGGTCGACCACGCGATCACCACAGGCCGTCACAGCGGCGGCAACATCGCCACCTACCTCCACCTCACCCTGTCGTCGAACCTCGGCAACGTCATCGCCATGCTCGCCGCGGCGCTCCTGCTGCCCTTCCTGCCGATGCTCCCCGCCCAGGTGCTCGTGCAGAACCTGTGCTTCGACGCCGCCCAGCTCGCCTTCGCCTACGACCACCCGGGACCGGCCGCCCTGCGGGCACCCACCCGGCTGCGGTCCCGCGGGTTCCTGCGCTTCATCACCGGCTTCGGACTGCTCAACGCGGTCGCCGACGTCGCCACCTTCGCCGTCCTCCTCGTCAGCACGCGGGCCTCGGACGACGCCGAGGGCGTCTTCCACGCCGGCTGGTTCACCGAGAACCTGCTCACCCAGGCCCTCGTGATGCTCCTGCTGCGCAGCACCCGCCGCGCCGGCGCCGCTCCCGGTCCGGTCCGGTACGCGGCCGTCGCACTCGCCGCCATCGGCGTCCTGCTGCCCCTGACCCCGCTCGGACCCCTGCTCGCCATGGCCCCGCTGCCCCCGCTGTACTACCTGCTCCTCGCAGCGGTCCTCGCGCTCTACGCGGTGGCGCTGCGTGCCGCGCGGTCCCGGCACGAGAAGCAGCGCACAGCGGTCCCACAGCCTGGTGAGCGGGTACGCGACCGGGTCTCTCGTACGCGCCTCACCCGTACGAGAGATCGGAGCAGGGGTCGTCGTCCGCGGACCGGGTGTCCTCGGTCGGTACGGTCGCGGACGGAGCGGCGGGGGTGGCGGGGGTGGCGGACGGGTTGTCGGCGTACGTCTGCCCGAGGATCACGCTGATGCCCGGAGCGGAGACGGGCCGCAGCTCGGCGGAGGCGAAGAACCGGGCGACCGTCTCGGCCTGGTCCTTCCCTGCGGCGCCGTACTCGATCACGGTGCCGACGTGGTCCTGGGTGCTCGCCGTGGCCGTACTCGTGACGGTGAAGCCCGCGGTCCTCAGCCTCTCGGCGGCCCGGGCGGCCAGACCACGGGTCCGGGTGCCGTTGTAGACGGCGACGGAGATGCCTTCTCCGGAGACCGGCGAGGGGGACGTACCGGCGGTCGGCGTCGTGCCCGCGCCGCCGTTCCCCGAGCTCGCCGCCGGATGGCCGCTCGCGTTCTGGCCGTCCAGGGTGCGGTCGGCCTTCAGGGCCGTCCAGAGGGCGTCCGCCTCGGGCTCGACGATCGCGACGCGGGCTCCCTGGTAGCGCCAGGGCACGGTGACGAACTTCGTGTCGTGCAGATCGACGTCCTTCAGCGACATCGCGAACGAGATCAGCTTGTCGGCGGAGCCGAGGCCGGGGTCCACGGTCAGGGAGTCGGTCGCCGCGTTCGCCAGGGGCAGCAGCCTGGTCGGGGTGAGGCCGTCGCTCTTGACCTTCTTGAGCAGGCCGGCCACGAACGCCTGCTGACGCTTGATCCGGCCGATGTCGGAGCCGTCACCGATCCCGTGGCGCAGCCGCACGTAGTCCAGCGCCTTCTGCCCGGAGACGGTCTGCTCGCCCTTGGCGAAGATGCGCTCGCCCCGGGACGCGCGCTTCGGGTTCAGGTCCTTCTGGTACACGTCGTGGGGCAGGCACACCCGCACGCCGTCCACGACGTCGGTCAGGGCGGCGAAGCCCTTGAAGTCGACGACGACGGTGTGGTCCACGCGCAGCCCCGTCAGCTTCTCGACGGTGTTCTGCGTGCACGCCGGATTTCCCTCGGCGGTCTGGCCCACGGAGAAGGCCGAGTTGAACATGGCGTTGCTGCGCGGCCGAGTCCACGTGCCGTCGGGGAGCCGGCACCGCGGGATGTCCACGAGGGAGTCGCGGGGGAACGACACGGCGACCGCGTGCTTCTGGTCCGCGTACACGTGCAGGAGGAAGGCGGTGTCGGAGCGGCCGATGTCGTTCTTGTCGCCGCCCCCGAGGTCGCTGTTCCCACCGGTCCGCGTGTCCGAGCCTATGACCAGGACGTTCTGTCCCTTGTCGGAGCCGGCCGGCCGGTCGTCGGAGAGGCCGTCGGCGCCGAAGGTGCTGATGTCACCGTTCAGCTTGAGATAGACCCAGCCCACCCCGGCGGTCGCCAGCACGAGGAGCGCCAGCGCCGTGACGAGGAGACGTCCGGCCCGGCCGCGCCTGCGGACCGTGCCCGATGTCGCGGACCGGCGTGCCTGCGTGCTGCGGTTTCCGCCTGTCATGTGTGTGCCCTCATTCGTCCCGACCCCATGTGAGGAGGACGGCGGATCCCCCCGGAAAAGTTGCGGGGCTGCGCGATCCGGCAGGGCAGGCCGCAGCCGACGGACGCTCCCCGAGCCCGTGCCTACGGACTGGCGGGGTCGTACCCGTACCGCAGGGGCCCGTCCCCGGACGTCCCGTCGAGCCGGTACACGTGGATCGCCTCGACCCGTACTCCGGCGGCGGTTTCCTCGACCGTGCACGGGTAGGTCACCTGCAGCATGAGCGGCCGCCCGGCCACCGTCACCCGCACCCCGTCTGCGGGCCCGCCCAGGAGCACGGCGCTCCGGCGGGCCGTCATGTCACTCGTCCCCATGAGGCAACTTTAAAGGTTGCGCAACTCCTAAAATATCGTGAGGTCCGTCACGTACCGCTCCGGCGCGGGGAGAGCGTGACGGGCTCCGCTCAGTTGTACAGTTGCGCAATATGGCAAGCATGGAGTCCGGATCCGAACGGAACCGGACGGTCATGCGCTCGGAGTGGACAAGTGGGGAGAGTGGCCAAGTGCTCCGCAACGCACTGGAACCGTGGCATCTGCTGCTCGTGGCGATCGCGTTCATCGTCCTGTTCGGATCGAAGAGACTGCCGGACACGGCAAGATCCCTGGGCAAGTCCCTGCGCATCCTCAAGAGCGAGACGCGGGCCATGCGCGAGGACGGCGCGGAAGCCGCCCCCGCCTCGGCCCCTTCCCCCGGTACGGGCGAAGGCGGCCGGTCCGAGGCGCGGTAGGGCCGATGGGCCGCGCGTGAGGGGCTGGTCGCAACCTTCCTCGCCCCGGGCGCGTCATTCCAGCCAAGAAAGTTGCGCAACTGCGCCATACAGCGTCGCCGGGGGCGGGCCAGGTCCGTCGTCGGCGCAGGAAGAGAGGACACCGCCGTGGGCTTCATCAGCTGGATCATCCTCGGGCTCGTCGCCGGAGCCATAGCCAAGCTCCTGCTTCCCGGACGGGACCCGGGAGGTCTGATCGTCACGACCCTCATCGGCATCGCCGGAGCGTTCGTCGGCGGCTGGCTCTCCGCACGCCTGCTCGACCGGCCCGTGGCGAACGAGTTCTTCGATCTCGCCACGTGGGGAGCGGCCATCGCCGGCTCCTTCGTCCTGCTCATCGGGTATCGGATCCTGTTCGGCAACTCGCGCGACTGAGCCGAGCCGCGGAGCGGACGACGGACACAAGACAGAAGACAGAGGACGGACTGCGGCCGGCGTACGGGAGGGAGAACACCACATGCCTCGTGTGCTGTTCGCATTCCGCGATGCCGTAGCGAAGAGGATGATCCACGCATGATGACGCTCACGAAGGAAGACGGCCCGGCGGACCTGGACGGGGTGACCCACATGTCCATAGGCGTGTCCTGGGACCCCACGGCCGGAAGCAGTGGCGGGGTGATGGGCAAGCTCCGCCGCAAGAAGGGCACGGACCTCGACCTGATCGCCATCGCGATGCACGGCGCGGACCCGGTGCGCCTGGCCGGTCTCGACTCCCTGGACCCCATGGGCAACGGCTCCCTGATCCACAGCGGCGACAACCAGACCGGTCACGGGGACGGCGACGACGAGACGGTGACCGTCGAGTTCGCACGGATCCCGGCCCACGTGACCTCGATCGTGTTCGTGGCCGCCGCGTACAAGAAGGGCAGCTCGTTCCAGCAGGCGCGCAACATCAGCTTCAAGGTGTACGACGCGACCGGCGGCAGCTCGCAGCAGGTGGCCGACATCTGGCCGAGCCTGCTCACCAACGACAACGGCTGTGCCGTGGCCAAGGCCGTACGTGCCGGAAGCAGCTGGAAGCTCGAAGTGATCAACCAGACGGGCAAGATCAAGCAGGGCGACGAGCACGCCCTGATGCGCTTCGCGGCGAGCAAGTAGCGCGAGCGGAGGGGGAACGGCGGTGCGGGGTGGCCCGGACGGCGGCGAGGCCGCCGGCGGAGTCCGGACCGGTGTCGCACGCGCGGCGCTGACCGGTCCTGACACGCGTCCCGCCGCCCTCCCCACCGAGACCGACCCGACGGCGGAGACCGGCAGGGCGAGGCTCCGCTTCCCCCTCGTCCGGTGGGCGCTCGCCCCGCGAACGACACGGCAGGCCCGGCGCCTGGCCGCCGACCTCGGTGAGGGGACGGAGGCCGGGGCGGCGTGGGCGATGGCCCGTCTGGCCCGCCACCCCGACGAGCACGGCTACGGCAGCGCGCACAGGGACGACGGGCCGCGCACCGCCGTCCGTGGGGCTGCGCGGGCACGTCCCGCGCCAGGAAATCGGTGACGTCGCCGCTCCCTTTCGTGATACTCGTCGCCCATGGATGAGGTCGAGGTCGTCGTCGCCCATTCCGAGCGGGCGACCCTGCGCGTCGGCGACGTGTTCCTGAAAGTCGACGCCGATCAGGCGCGCATCGACGTCGAGGTCGAGGCGATGGCCCGCGCGCCGGTCCCGACCCCGAAGGTCCTGTGGCGCAAACCGCCCGTGCTCGCCATCTCCGCGCTCCCCGGGACGACGCTCGGGAGTCTCGGCGGGCCGTCGACCGGGTCGTCGGAGGCCTGGGCCGCGGCGGGCGCCGCCCTCCGCACGCTGCATGACGCGCCGCCGCCGCCCTGGCCCGGCCGGGCCGGGCGGAGCATCGCCGCGCTGGCGGCGGAACTCGACGAGGAGTGCGCGTCGCTCGTGACGAGCGGCCTCCTGCCCGCCGACCTGGTCGGCCGTAACCGCCGGGTCGCCGAGGCCGCGCTGCGGCCGTGGACTCCGGCCTTCACACACGGCGACCTGCAGATCGCGCACGTCTTCGTCGACGGCGACGAGGTCACGGGCATCATCGACTGGTCCGAGGCGGGACACGGTGACGCCCTGTACGACCTCGCCACCTTCCTCCTCGGACACGAGGATCACCTCGACGACGTCCTCGCCGGATACGGCGCCGACGTCGACCTCGACGTGATCCACGCCTGGTGGTCGGTGCGGAGCCTGCTGGCGGTGCGCTGGCTGGTCGACCACGGCTTCGACCCGTTCGCTCCGGGCTGCGAGGTCGATGTACTGAGGTCCCGGATGTGAGCCCTGACGGTCAGTCGGTGCGACGGTCCAGCTCCGGGAAGCAGCGGCGCTGGTACGGCGACAGATCGGACGTGCTCAGCTGACCGGCACCCTGGCAGATCGGACAGACCTTCCGGGTGGCGCATGTGCCGCACCGCTTCCGCCGGTGGGTCCGGTCGAGCAGCCACCCACGCCCACCGCATCCGGGACACCAGCCGAGGCCGTCGCACTCGTAGCAGAGGACGTGACCAGGGGTGAGGGTCGCGGGCGTTCGCACCGGCTCCGGCTCTGGCTCCGGCTCCGGCTCCGGCTCCGGTCCTGGCTCCGGCGACGGCACCGGCTCCGGCGACGGCTTCGGATGCTGGACGGGCGGCGGCGGAGCCAGGTTCCGCACCGGCGTCCGTCCGCGGAACCCCACGGCGGGTGTGTCGTCGCTCGCCACGATGCGGATCCGGTTGCCGTCCCGGACAGCGACGATTACGGTCCAGAGGATCTCGTCGTCGTACTCCTGCGATGGCGTGACCTCCCAACCGGCCGCACGGAGAGACGAGGTCGCGCGGGCGACCGTCTCGGCAGCCGTGACGGAGGCGGGACGTCTTCCCTGGTACTCCGCCGCGTAGTGGTAGCACAGAGGCTCGCGCCGGTCGGCGACCTTCGGCTCGTCCAGCGACAGTCGGCGGAGGTGGACACGGACGGTCAGATCGGTGATCAGTGACACCATGTCCCGGCGCAGCGACCGGCCCAGCCGGTCCAACTCGTCACGTGCTTCCGAAGCTTGTTCCATGTCGGCCCCTTGATTCCGGAACGTACCACGGGGGCGTGGCCCGGACATCGGGGCGTTCGTCACTGCACCTTGTTGGTCACCGCCCGACGAACAGGGGCAGGCGGGTGACTCCGCCGATCAGGGAACCGCCGGGAAACGGCAGTGCGATGGCGGGTTCCGCGAGACGGAGTGCGGGCGCGTGGTCGACGAGCGCGCCGATCGCCGTACGCAGCTCCAGGAAGGCGAGTCCGGCTCCGATGCAGCGGTGGGGGCCGTGCCCGAAGGCGAGGTGAGGGCCCGGTGCGCGCGTGATGTCGAAGGAGTCCGGTCGGTCGAAGACGGCGGGGTCGCGGCCGGCGTGCGCGTGGGACGGGACGACGGCTTCCCCGGCCCTGATCGTGGTCGGCCCGATGGCGACATCCGCCACGGCCAGGCGCGGCAGTCCGACATCGGCGATGGTGTCGAACCGGAGGATCTCCTCGACGGCCGGACCGAGAAGCGACCGGTCCGCGCGGAGGGCCTGCCACTGGTCGGGGTGGTTGAGCAGGGCGAGGACGCCGTTGGTCAGGGTGGCGGCCGTGGTCGCGTGCCCGGCCACGAACAGGTTGACCGTCGTCGCGAGGAGCTCCGGTCGGCTCAGGAGCCCGGAGACATGGGCGTCCCGAAGGCGGTGGAGCAGCCCACCCGGTACCAGGGCGTCGGCATCCGAAGGAGAGAAGAGCAGGCCGGCGCAGTGCGTGCGCAGTGCCTCGTGGCCTGCCCGCGCCTGCCCCGGCGGCAGCGAGGTCAGAGACAGCTTCCGGCGTGCCCACTCGGCCAGGGGGGCCCGGTGGCCGGAGCTCACCCCGAGGACGTCGCACAGGACCGCTTCGGCCAGCGGGAGTGCGAACATGCTGTGCAGGTCCACCGGTCGGCGACCGTCGCCCGCACTCAGAAGCGCCTTCAGGAGCCGGTGTACGTGGCGGCCGACGGAAGGCGCGAGGCCGTCGACGCTGTCGCGGCGGAACGCGGGGGCGCAGAGTCGACGGACACGGGTGTGGTCCGGCGGGTCCAGGCCGAGCAGGCTGGGCTCGTCACGGTCGGCGAGGGTCCACCGGGGGCCGCCTGGGGTCGTGAGCATGGCCCTCCGGCTGAGCCGCCGGTCGGTGAGGACCCGTACGACATCGGCGTGGCGGACCGCCAGGTGGGCCGGATCGCCACTGGGCAGGGTGACGCGGGCCAGGCGGGGCGGGCACGAACGCGAGGAAGTCCGGATGATCGGGATGGGCGTTGCCCTCGCGCAACAGCTGCCCCAGCTTGTCCACCAGCGCGAGCGGGTCGTCCGCGGGGACGTCGGGCAGGGGCTCCGCTCGCAGCCGGGCCGCAGCCGCGGCGGAACTCGGCGAAGCCACCGGGGACACCTGCCCACCGGGCACGAGATGTCCCGAGACGATGTCCCAGACCCGGTGCCCCAGAGCGGCCACGGCTTCCACCGGCAGCGTCAGGGAGGGGTCCACCGTCCCGGCTCCCGCCACGGTCCTCGTCCTGCTTCCTCCCGTTGGCCCCGTTGGCCCCGTTGGCCCCGTTGGCCCCCTTGGCCCCGGACCCTGAGGCCCGTCTACCGAGCCAGACCTTCCGAAGTGACCGATGGTGTCCACGACGTCACACTGTGGTGTCTCGACCGGCCCGTGACAAGTACGCCTCTCCCGGTCAGTGGTCTCCCAAGGGCGTTCCGGGGGCGGCCCGACCGACGGAGTGCCGGTGTTCCGGCGGGCAGGAGGCCGGCCGCTGCGCGAACGGTCAGGATTCGAGAAGCCCGGGTGGCCAGGTGGCCCCTAGCGTGGCCTGCATGGCAACCACCACTTCCACCACAGTCCTCGCGTCCCTCACTTCGGTCACTCTCGAGGTGGCCGACGTCGAGGAGGCCCGCCGCTTCTACAGCGCCTTCGGCGTCGACGCGTACGTGGGCCTGCGAGCGTCCGAGGAGCACTCCGCGGGATTCCGTGGCTTCACCCTGGCGCTCACGGTGTCCGGTCCGGCGACCGTCGACGGCTTCATGGGCGCCGCGGTGGAGGCCGGCGCGACGGTGCTGAAGCCGGCCGCGAGGTCCCTGTGGGGCTACGGCGGCGTCGTGCAGGCCCCGGACGGGACGATCTGGAAGATCGCGACCTCGGCGAAGAAGGACACCGGTTCGGCGACCCGGGAGATCGACGAGGCCGTGCTGCTCATCGGCGTCGAGGACGTGAAGGCCACCAAGGAGTTCTACGTCGGCCGAGGCCTGACGGTGGCGAAGAGCTTCGGCGGCAAGTACGCCGAGTTCTCCCCGGGGCGGTCCGGCGCGGTGAAGCTGGCGCTCTACAAGCGTCGCGCCCTGGCCAAGGACCTCGGCGTCCCGGCCGACGGCACCGGCTCGCACCGCGTCGTCCTGGGCGGCGCCGCCGACGCCTTCACCGACCTGGACGGGTTCGTCTGGGAGGCCGCGGCGTCGTCCGCCCCCACGCCGTCGTGACCGCCGGCCCCGCCGTACCGAGCGGCCGGCGCAAGCCCACCGATGTGAGAACGACAGGAGGACGATCATGAAGTTCCGGGCCCAGGTCGAGCCGCCGGAGCCCATGCGGGGTCTGGAGGTTCCGCCCGAGGTGATGGCAGCGCTCGGCGGGGGCGCGCGGCCGCCGGTGACGATCACGATCCACGGGCATTCCTGGAAGAGCCGGGTCGCCATCCTGCGGGGCCGTCACCTGCTCGGCCTCAGCAACGCCCACCGGCAGGCCGCGGGTGTCACGATCGGCGAGGAGGTCGAGGTCGAGCTGGAGCTCGACACCGAGCCGCGTGTCGTCGTCGAGCCCGAAGACTTCGCCCGGGCCCTGGACGACGACCCCGCCGCCCGCGCCGCGTACGACAGCCTCTCCCACAGCCGCAAGCGTGAGCACGTGCGCGCCGTCGAAAGCGCGAAGAAGCCCGAGACGCGCCGGCGGCGCATCGAGAAGGCCATCGCCGCCCTGAAGGGCTGACCCCCGAGACCACGGACTCCGCACGGCATCGCGATCGCCG
Organism: Streptomyces sp. NPDC059695; assembly: GCF_042733785.1. Taxonomy (NCBI): domain Bacteria; kingdom Bacillati; phylum Actinomycetota; class Actinomycetes; order Kitasatosporales; family Streptomycetaceae; genus Streptomyces; species Streptomyces sp. NPDC059695. The sequence goes on from NZ_JBHWFF010000007.1 coordinate 134,758, forward strand.
TGCGGAGGTCCTTCCCTGCCTGACTCCTCCCGAAGGAGCAAACATGTCGAAGCGGCTGATGAACGGTCTGTGCTGGTTCCTGGCTCTTGAGTTCGCGTGGGGCGCCGTGACCAAGTACTGGCCGGGCGACACGGTGTTCAGCTCGGCGTACTCCGTGAAGTTCGCCGAGTGGGGGTACCCCGCGTGGATGCGGTTCGTGGTCGGAGCCCTGGAAGGCGCCGCCGCCGTCCTGCTCGTGATCCCCGACCGCCGTACCCGCTTCCTGGGGGCGACGACGCTGATGTTCGTGCTGACCGGCGCGGTCACCACCCACCTCGTCCACCACGACCCGGCCGTGGAGAGCTGGGCCGCGCCGACCCACCTCGTCGTCATGGGCCTGCTCGCGCTGGCCCATTGGCCCGCCGACTGGCGAGATCTCCTGCGGACTCGCGCCGCATCGACGGCGTGATCGCCGGCTCCGTCCGGCGAGGCGGCCGGAGCGCGGCACCTCCTGGTCGCCCAGCCTCTGTCGCCAACCCCTGCGCAGATCAGGATGCGACGCTCCGTTCGGCGAGCTGCCCGGTGACGGCGTGGTCGTCCTCGTGGGGCCGTGGCGCTGGTGAACTATCTTGGGCGGCAGTGGGACGAGGAGGAGGCATCCGGTGGCATCTGAGCAGCGGGAGCGTGCGCAGGCGGCCGCGATCACGCCGGGCGGGCGTCCGCCCGGGGCCGCGGGCGAGGCGAGGGCGGCTTCTCCCGCGGAGCGGGTGCGGGCGCTGTTCGGCGGTCACCGACTGTCTCCCGCGCAGCGGCGCATCGCCCAGTTCCTGACCGATCACCTCACCGAGGCCGCGTTCCTGTCCATCACCGAGCTCGCCGAGCGCGTGGGGGTCAGCCAGCCGTCCGTGACCCGGTTCGCCTCCTCGCTCGGGTTCAGCGGCTACCCCGCGCTGCGGGAGGCGCTGCAGCCCATCGCGCTCAGCGCGGTGGCCGGTGCCCCCGACGAGGGGGAGGAGCTCCACCGCAACGAGCTCCAGTCGGCGATCGACGCCGAGATCGAGAACCTGATGGCGCTGCGGCGGACCCTCTCCGACCCCGACCGGATCGTCGGCATCGGCCGTGAGCTGGCCCGGTCCGTTCCGCTGACGGTCGTGGGCCTGCGGATCTCCGTCTCCCTCGCCGAGTACTTCGCGTACGCGGCGCGGCGCATCCATCCCGACGTGCGGGTGGTGACGCGGGGTGGCAGCGTCGCCTACGACGGACTGCTCCAGGCGCGCGAGGCGGGCGGCATGTGGGTGCTGGCCTTCGCGATGCCGCGGCACGCCAAGGAGACCCTCGCCGTCGTGCGTGCGGCCCGAGGCGTCGGGCTGCGCGTCGCCCTGATCACCGACCTCGCGCTCGGGCCGCTGGTCGACGAGGCCGACGAGGTGTTCACGGCGGGCACGGGCTCGCGGCTCGTCTTCGACTCGTACGCGGCACCGGGGGTGCTGTCCGCGGGCATCCTCCAGGCCATGGCCGACGCCGACCCGGAGCGTACGCAGGCGCGGCTCGAGAAGTACGAGCACGCGGCGGACCAGCACGACATCTTCCTGGACGACTGACAGGCGGCCCGATGGGCTGCTGGCATGAAAATTTTCATGCCCTTGCGTACTCGACGGTATATATATTTACTACAGAGGCCCCACGGGCCCGAACAGAACATCGAAGCCGCGCCCCCTCCTCCTCAAGCGGCCCCGATGTTCCGACGGTCAGCACCGCGTTGTCGCGGGTGCTCTGTGGCGGCTCCGGTCAACCCCTGGATCGGAGCCGCCACACCCCTCACCTCCCCGGCGGCTCCTGGGTCCGGTGCCACCGGAGTCCGGCGAGGGCGACGGCGAGCCACAGGGCCAGGACCGCGACGACCACCCCCTCCACTCCACTCCGGGAGTGCAGCAGCCCGCCGCACAGCGCGCCCGCGGCGAGCGCCGTCACCGACACCCCTCGTCGTACGGTCGCCCGTCCTCCACGGTCCGCCGCCAGCCCGGTGAGGGTGCGGGTCATGACCGTGGTGGTCAGATCAGGCACCCCCAGGCGGTGCACGACGGCGTTCTGCAGCCCCATGCCGCAGGCCAGCGGGATCAGAACGGCGTAGCGTCCCCAGCCGGCCGTCTCGGCGGCGAGCGCGAACGCGGCCAGGAGGGCCTGCGCGGCGACCAGCGGCCCGAAGAGCCGTCCCGCCTCCACGCCCCGGCGCCACGAACCACCCGCGACCGCCCCGGCGAGGAAGCCCGTCAGCGCCACGACGGAGGCCAGGGCCGACAGCTGGGCGACGCCGGACAGGGCGAACCCGAGGAAGGCCACGTTGCCGGTCATGTTGGCCACGAAGACCCGGCCGAGCCCCAGGAAGCTCGCCGCGTCGACCAGGCCGCTGACGAAGGTCAGCACGAGAAGCGGCGGAGCGAGCCCCGCGTAGGGGTGGCCTTCGGGAAACATCCAGCGCCCCGCCGCCCGCGCCGCCCCGCCGCCCACATCCCGCGCCCACTTCACCGCCCCAGTGGAACAGAGCCCACGACGGCCGGCGCCCGCCCGCGTCGGATCGAGACCACACGCCGCCCGAACGGCTGAGGTCGGCGCGGGGCAGGGACGTCGCGGGCGGTCAGAGCTTCACGAGACGCGGCCGCCATGTCCACCCGGCACCGACGACCGCCTCGCGCAGGGCGTTCCTCATGTCCCGGGTGTCGAACGACTTGACCTTGCGGCGACGGCCGTCGGGGCCCCGCTCGTACGTCCACTCCACCGAGAACCCGGGCCCGCGACCGTACTCGCGCGACGCCGACAGCCCGCCCCTGGTGTGCGACCGCTGCTCCTGGAGGGCCCGCACCTCGCGCCGGTGGTGGTCCAGCCGCATGCGGATGCTCAGACGCAGGTCCACGTCCTCGCCGGACGAGCGATGCTGGATGCGCCAGTCCGCTATCAGGTCGGCGCCCTCCGAAGGACTGGCGAGCCGCACGCGATACGGCGCTTCCGGACCGCTCACCGCGAGGATGGCGTCGCGGACAGCGGCCGCGTTGAGCGGTGCCACGCCACTCGCCGGGCGCCTGGTGCCGTTCAGTCGTTCGAAGAACCCCATCGCGTCAGTCTACGGAGGCGGCGCGCCGCGCCCCGTGGGCGTGCGGTGGCGGTGCCGTAGAGGTGCGTGTCGGTGACGGCACGGCTGTCCGGGGTGCCTCAGCCGCCGGGCCACCAGCCTGCCACCGGCCTGCGGTGATCGGCCGCTCGACCGGGCCGCGCAACTGCGGGGTGGTGACGGTCGCTCTCCACCGGCCCGCACGACGACAAGTCTGGGACCCTCGAAGCCGATTCGGTCACGGGCAGCAAGGAAGAGCGGGCTCGCCGGCTCGAAGGCCAAACGCGCCACGACGGCGCCGCGTGCGATCCCACGACGCGCACGCGTCCACCGCACGGAACCAACTCCGCTCCATCGCACTCTCTCTGAGCGACAACACTGCATCGTGAACGGAGGCCGTCATGAACCGGCGCACACTGCTCGCAGCGGGTACCGGCTACGCGGCGGCCGCCGCCTGGACGGTGGGCTGGGGCAACGGTCAGGTGAGCGCCGCGCCCAGCGGTGGCTCCCACAGCCGACAGGGCACCCCCGGCTTCGCGTCCGCCGCCGCCGGAGGCCGCGCGGCCGCGCCGCGCGCCGCTGACTGGACCGCGCTCGGCAGGGGTCTCCAGGGCGGCCTGGTACGCCCGGGCGATGCCGACTACGCCACCGCCCGTCAGCTGTACAACACCCGCTTCGACCATCTGCGTCCCGCCGCAGTCGCGTACGTGGCCAACACCGCGGACGTCACCGAGTGCCTGGCGTTCGCCCGCCGCCACGGAACGCCCGTCGCCATCCGCAACGGCGGCCACTCGTACGCCGGCTGGTCCAGCGGCAACGGACGCCTGGTCGTCGACGTCTCCGCGCTGAAGTCCGTTCGTACGGGCTCGGGCAGCGCCGTCGTCGGGGCGGGCGCCAAGCTCATAGACGTCTACAGCCAGCTCGGCGCGCGAGGCGTCACCATCCCCGGCGGCTCGTGCCCGACCGTCGGCATCTCCGGACTGACGCTCGGGGGCGGCCACGGTGTGGTCTCCCGTGCCTACGGCCTCACCTCCGACAACCTCACCGGTGCCCGCATCGTCACCGCCGACGGCAGGACCCTCGACGTGTCGAAGGACCGGGAGACGGACCTGTTCTGGGCACTGCGCGGCGCCGGGAACGGAAACTTCGGCGTCGTCACCGAGCTCCGGTTCCGCACGCACAAGGCCGCCGACGGCGTCACCGCCCATATGACCTGGCCCTGGTCGAAGGCCGCCGCCGCGCTCCGCTCCTGGCAGGAGTGGGGACCGTCCCAGCCCGACGAGATCTGGTCGGCACTGCATCTGACCGCCGTGCCCGGCCGGACGCCCACCGTCTCCATCAGCTGCTTCTCCCTGGGCACGTACGGTGCTCTGCAGAACGCCGTCGACCGGCTGGCGGACCGCGCCGGCGGCCCCGGCTCCGCCTCCCGCATCACCATGCGGCGCCGCGGCTACCTCGACACCATGCGGATGTACGCGGGCTGCTCGACGAGGTCCACGACCCAGTGCCATCTGCCCGGCAGGACCCCGGGCCGCCAGCCCACCGGCGTGCTGCAGCGGGAGACGTACGCGGCGCGCTCGGACTTCTTCGACCGCTCGCTGAACGCGGCCGGCATCCGCGCGCTGCTCGACCAGGTCGAACGCTACGGACGGAGCAGCAGCGGCGGCGGTGCCGTCTCGGTCGCGCTCACCGCACTGGGCGGGGCCGTCAACCGCGTCTCCCCGCAGGCGACAGCCTTCGTCCACAGGAAGTCGCGCTTCCTGGCGCAGTACACCGGCTCCTGGCCCTCAGGTCGCACCGGCGCCACGCAGACGGCCTGGCTGGACGGCACGCACACCGCGATGCGCCGGTACGCCTCGGGCGCGGCGTACCAGAACTACGCGGACGCGGGTCTGAGCAACTGGCGCTCCGCGTACTACGGCGCGGCCGCGCACCGGCTGACCGAGCTGAAGAGGCGTTACGACCCGAACAGGCTCTTCGACTTCCCTCAGGCGCTGTGAGCCGACGAGAGGTGCTGTCGCGCGACTGCGACAGAGAGCCTGCGGCGGCGCCGGCCGGGAGCAAGGGCGTGGCGGGCTCCGCACCAAGGGTTCAAGGCGGCCTCACGACAGGCGAACCCGTGAGACGGTGAGCGCCGGCGTCCACGACATTGGAGTGGCCGGAGGCCGGGCGGGCGGCGTGGTTCCCGCATCGCCCGCCGCCGCTTCCTAGGGTCGGCGCAGGTACGGCAGTGGGCCGGCCGCTCAGACCCGATGGGGAGTCATGGCACGTACGCCGGCCAGGTTCGGATCGTTGACGTCTGCGCCTTCGACGGGGGGTGCCACCCGCCGCTGGGCCCGTCGGCTCGTCGCCGCGGTGGGCCTCGTGACACTGTGCACGCTGCCCACGGCGGCAGCGGGCGCGAGTCCGTCGGGGGCAAGCCGGCCCTCCACGCACGCGTCCTTGTACGTCTCCGACTACGGCAACAACCGGGTCGTCGGCCTGCCCACGGGAGGCGGCGACCCGACACCCGTCCCCTTCGAGGGGCTCGTACGGCCGACGGGCATGGCCGCGGACGCGGAGGGCCGCCTCTACGTGTCGGACACCGGCAACAACCGCGTGGTCGTGATGGCCCCGCACGGAGGCGGCCAGTCCACTGTCCCGACCGACGGGCTGTCGCGTCCACTGGGACTCGCCGTCGACCGGGCCGGGAACCTCTACGTGGCCGACAGCTTCAACGACAGGGTCGTCAAGGTGTCCGTGACGAGCGGGATTCAGACGACGGTTCCGACCACGGGGCTGCTGCACCCCTGGGGGCTGGCGCTGGACACCGCCGGGAATCTGTACGTCTCCGACTTCGTCAACGACCGCGTCGTCAAGGTGGCCGGTGACGGGAGCGGCCAGTCGACGCTTCCCACCACCGGCCTCTCCCAGCCGACCGGCCTGGCACTCACCGCCACGGGCGACCTCTACATCGCCGACAGCGGGAACAACCGGGTCGTGAGGATCGTGAAGGACGGGCGCCAGACCACCATTCCCACCACCGGCCTCAGCGACCCTCTCGGCCTCGCGCTCGACGGCTGCGGCGGCCTGTACATCGCCGACGGTTTCAACAACCGCGTGGTCCGTGTCCAGGAGTCGGGCGGTGGCCAGACGACCCTCCTGGCCACAGGCCTGAACACGCCGACAGGCCTCGCCATCCGGCCGACGGGCACCCGCCGCTGAACCCTCACGATCCGACTCGTCCCGGGCCCGGTACACGCGTGACCGCGGCCCCGGCACGTCGACCGACTTCCCCCGGCGATCCCGGCACCCACCGTCTGCATACGGTGGACGGGCCCGGCTGAAGGAGAGGACGCGAAGACGTGGATGTGTACGAGGCCGTGGACAGTCGCCGGGCCGTGCGGGCGTTCAGCGACGAGCCCGTTCCCAAGGAGGTGCTCGAACGGGTTCTGACCGCAGCCACGCGCGCTCCGTCCAGCGGGAATCTCCAGCCGTGGCACGTCTTCGTCGTGACCGGCGAACCCCTGGCCGAACTGAAGCGGCGCGCGACCGCAAGGGCGCTGGCGGGAGACCCGGGCGATGAGCGGGAGTACCCGATGTACCCGGAGGAGCTGGCCTCGCCGTATCTGGACCGGTTCTCCGCCGCGGCCGCCCAGCGGTACGAAGCGCTGGGTATCGAGCGTGACGACCCCGAGCGGCCCAAGAAGATCGCCGCACTGAACTCGGCGGCGTTCGGGGCGGGCGGACATGACGGAAACGGTCAGTTTCATCGGAATGTGACCGCTGACGACGGGGTTCCACCGGCCCTCTAAGCTCAGGGGCACTCCGCGCGCTCGCGCGGAGCGACCATGTCGGTTGTCGACCTGACGCCACATCCACCCCGTCCGGCCACCAGACCACGCCGACTTCCACCATGCCACGTACGAGAAGGGCGGGAGAGACCTGGACGCCCAACGACCAGGCGCTCTGCAAGTCGGGCCGGAGGAAGCGCCACGGCACCGGCGCCGTCGAGGACGAAGTTCCCGGCAAGAAGTCCTGGTACGCGCTGAAGATCCCAAAGCCGCGTCGCTCGTTAAATGTCCTATGCGCCTGTTTTTCTGGACCCTCGCCGGAGCCCTCGTGCTCGGGGGACTCGTCCTCGCACTCTTCGACAGCTTTGTGGCCGCGGCGGCCTGCGCCGCGTACGTCGTGGTCGTGGTTCCCCTCGCCGTACTCGTGGGCCGCGCGCTCCGCGACCGTCCCAACCCTCCGTCCTCCGACTGAAGGACTCCTGGGGAAGGTCGGGAGGACGGGTCAGGTGGCGAGTTCGGCGCACAGGCAGCTCACGCCCTTCTCGATCCACTCCCGTCCGGCCCACCGCGGATGCCGTTCGATCAGCAGCGCTCTGACCTCGGCCGTGATCTCGGATTCGTCCATCGCCGAGTCCTTGCGCCGCCAGGTCTCGTCACGCAGCTCGCGCAGGTAGTCGCGGATGTCGGCGAGGACCTGCGGGCTCCCGACATCGCCGTGTCCGGGAATGACCGTCGAGTGCCCGGCCGAGGCGAGCTGCTCCAGGACGGCCAGCCAGCGGACCCCGGAGACGTCGGTGTCGTGGGGCGGGAACCAGGGGAAGATCGCGAAATGCGCGGTCTCGGCCAGGTCGCCGGTGAACAGCGCGCCGGCATCCGGTACCTCGATGACCTGGTCGCCCTTGGTGTGTCCCCGGCCCGTGGGCCGCAACAGGACGGTACGGCCGCCGAGGTCCAGGGCGTGGACGTCGTCGTAGACTACGTCCGGGGTGGGCACGCGGACGTCGCCGTCGAGTCGGTCGGCGACGGGGGAGCCGAGGCCGCGGAACATCTCCAGATAGTCCTGCCCCTTCACCTCCAGGTCCCGGGCCTGCGCGCGATTGACCAGGTAGGTGGCTTGCCCGGCGAACACGTGTGCGCCGAAGGCGTGCTCGGGGTGGAAGTGCGTGCTGGTCAGGTAGAGACGGCGGCCCTGGGCCACCTCGTCGGCTAGGGCGAGGACCTGCTCGGCGTTGGCGGTGCCCATACCGGTGTCGACGACGAGGACGGCCTGCGTGCCGCCGATGATGCCGATGTTGGGTACGAGCGGGATTCCGCGGTCCGGGACGACGAGCAGGCCGGGGGCGAGCTCCTGGGCTCCGGCGGTGTGGACGGCGGGGCCGCGAAGCGGTGCGTCGGTCATGCTTCGATTGGACCGTCCCGGCACGGCGTCCGTCCAAGACCATGTGGGATCCCGCCGATGCCCCGAAGGTATCGTCGCAGGATGGAGCTACGAACGCTGCGCTACTTCGTCGCGGTCGCCGAGGAACTCCACTTCGGCCGCGCGGCCGCCCGGCTGCACATCAGCCAGCCCCCGCTGAGCCGGGCGATCAAGCAGCTGGAGACCAGGCTCGGCACCACACTGCTCAACCGCTCCGCCACCGGTGCAACCCTCACCCCCGCCGGAGCGGTCCTGCTGGAGGAAGCCCGCGACCTCCTCGACCACGCCGACCGGGCGCGTGCGCGCGTGGTCGCCGCGGCCGGCCGCCCCGCGGCCCTCACCCTCGGGCTCCTCGGGGACGGCACCGACCTCGGCGCGCTGCGTCTGGCCGACGCCTACCGCGAGCAGCACCCGGGCATCGAAGTCCGCGTCCGCGAGGCCGACCTGACCGACCCCACCTGCGGCCTGCGCGCCGGCCTGGTCGACATCGCCGTCACCCGCGCACCCTTCGACGAAACGGGCCTGTACGTGCACGAGCTGCGCACCGACCCGGTCGGCGCGGTGCTCCGTGCGGACGACCCGCTCGCGTGTCGGAAGAACCTGAGGCTGGCGGACCTGGCCGGGAGGCCCTGGTTCCAGTTCCCCGACGGCACCGACCGGCTCTGGTGGTCGTACTGGAACGGCGGCGAGCCCCGCGAGGGACCGGTGGTACGGGCGGTCCAGGAATGCCGGCAGGCCGTGCTGTGGAACGGCACGGTCGGCATGACCCCCCTCGGCCACGACATGCCCGAGGGCCTGACCGCCGTCCCGCTGACCGACATGGCCCCCAGCCGCGTGGTGGCAGCATGGAACGCGGACGACACCAACCCGCTGATCCCTCCCTTCGTCGAGGCGGCGGCAGCCGCCTACCTCGGCTGAACACGCCCCACGTGGCGGCGCCTCACGTGGGGGCGCCTCACGTGGGGGCGCCTCACGTGGGGGTGGTTCGACGGCGAGCCGGAGTCGCTTCGTCGCTGTCTCAGTCGGTGGGGACGCCGGTGACGGGTCCGCACATCAGGTTGCCGGGTTCGGCCGGGTCGTCGCTGATCCAGAACTGCGTCCACAGCAGGGCGAACTCGGGCCGGCTGAGGAGGCCGTCGCCATCCTGGTCGAGCCGCTCGAAGACGTCGCCGGTCGGGATGCTCCGGCCGTGCCACGTGTCGATCAGCCGCCGGTGTTCGCTCCGGGAGATGCTGCCGTCCGCGTTCTCGTCGACCGCGTCGAAGATGACGTCGGCCGTCGCGGTGACCGCCTGCCGCATGGCGGGAAGGCGGTCGACCATGGTCATCAGCTCGTCCATGCCGATCCGGTCGATGAGGCCGGTGTCGTGGACGGCAGACAGGTGCTGCCACCACCCCATGATCACCGTGCGGACGCGGGCCGCCAGTTCGGGTCCGGACGCCACCCTCGGCAGCAGCTCCCACCGCGCCGCCAGCGCCTCGAAGTCGCCCTCCTCCAGATAGCCGTTGCCGTCGACGTCGAACGCTTCGAACATCGCCTGGACCTTCGCCCGCTGGAACTCGCTGGCCATCACGTGCCTCCTCGTCGACGGTGCTGCGGGTGCAGGCTGCCCCACCGCGCCCACGGGCCAACAGCGCACGAGAACGTGACGCCCGGCGAACGCACGCCAACGCGCCGGTTTGACACCCGACTCGAGCCGGGTGGCCTGCGTGAGCAGGTGATGCCGACACCTACAGGCACGGCGTACGACGACACTTCGAACGGACGCCCGCCCATGGGACCGACACCAGCACCACCCCTCCTACCGCCGCCCCTGACGGCACCTCATCAAAAGTGGCCACGGGGAGGGAAGGTCTTCGCCAGGTCCAGTGCGGCTTCCGCGCGCCGTCGGCAGCCGGCACGTGTGCCTTCCTCATCCCGTGGTGGGGCGCGAAAGTTCCCCCGTGCGGGTGGAGTGGGCTGCGAACAGCGCGGAAACCGCCCGCACGGTCTGTTTCGGTGGCGATCATGCGCTGGTGATCTCTTTCCACGCCAACCAGGATCCCGCGGCGCGCGACGCGCGCGACCCGGGCACGAAGCGGACCGCACGCCTGCGCCCCGCCGCGACCGGGGTCGCCGCGCTGGCCGCCCTCTGCCTGCTCCCGACCGCGGCTGTGGCGGCCCCCGCGGCCGTCCCGGCCGCACCGGTCAACCCGCTCGCCGCGGACCGGCCGCCCGCGACACCGGGCGAGGCCCGCGCCGCGGCCCGCCTCGCCGCGATCCGCAACGACCCGGTGGCGCTCCGCGCGTTCTTCCGAGCCCTGCCCAAGGGTGGCGAGCTGCACAACCACCTCTCCGGCGCGGTGAGCACCGAGTACCTGATCGAGCTGGCCGCCGAGGACGGGCTGTGCATCGACACCGCCACGACGACGGCCGTCGTGCCGCCCTGCGGGCCGGGCACCCGCCCTGCCGCCGACGCACGCACCGACCGAGCCTTCCGGGACACGATCATCCGCGCGTGGTCCATGGAGGACTTTCCGCCCGGCGGAAACGGCCACGACCACTTCTTCGACACCTTCGGCAAGTTCGGCGAGGTGACCTGGCGTCACCGGGGCAAGCTGCTGGCCGAGTTCGCCGACACCGTGGCCGCGCAGAACCAGTTCTACCTGGAGACCATGGTCTCCCCGGCCTCCGAGGAGGCCAAGAAGCTCGCCACCGACGTCGGCTGGGACGCCGACCTCGCCCGGCTGCACGGCAAACTCGTCGCAGACGGCAAGCTCGACAAGGTCGTCGACGCAGCCGTCAAGGAGGCCGACGCCGGCGACGCCGAGTTCCGCACCGAGTCCCGCTGCGGCACCGCCCAGGCCCGCCCCGGATGCGGCATCGCCGTGCGCTGGATCTCCCAGGTGTCCCGCGGCAGTTCCAACGAGCGGGTCTTCACCCAGATGGCGCTCGGCATGCGCCTGGCCGAGCGCGATGCCCGCTTCGTCGCGGTCAACCTCGTCCAGCCCGAGGACTGGGACACGTCCCTCGCCAACTACCGTCTCCAGATGCGGATGCTGCAGTACCTGCGCGGGGTCTACCCCAAGGCCCACATCACCCTGCACGCCGGGGAGCTCTGGCCCGGTCTCGTCAAGCCCGAGGACCTCGGCTTCCACATCGCCGAGGCCGTGAACGTGGCGGGCACCGAGCGCGTCGGCCACGGTGTCGACCTGCGCCACGAGGACGCCTGGCAGCGCACCGCCGCCACCATGGCCGCCCGCGAGACGGCCGTGGAGGTGCCGTTCACCAGCAACGCGCAGATCCTCGGCGTCAAGGGCGCCGACCACCCCTTCGAGACCTACCGGGCCTTCGGCGTTCCCGTCGTCCTCGCCACGGACGACCCCGGCGTCTCGCGCATCGACATCACCCACGAGTACGAGTACGCCAGCAAGACCTACGGCCTCGGCTACCGCGACCTCAAGGACCTGGCCCGCGCGTCGCTGGAGTACGCCTTCCTGCCGGGTACGAGCCTGTGGCAGGGCAACCCGACCCGTGGCGGCTACCGCCTCACCGGTGCCTGCCGCGGCGAGCGCCCCGGCACGGCGACTCCCCGCCCCTCGTGTCGGCGCCTCCTCGACACCAGCCCCAAGGCGACGGCGGAGTGGCGTCAGGAGGCGGCCTTCACCGCCTTCGAGCGTCGGCTCCACGCCCCCCGGGTCACCGGCTGACCCCTCCACGACACTCCGACGGCGTCCGGCGCACTTCCGCCGGACGCCGTCGGCGCGCGAGCCTGGTGCTGGCCGACCCGGCGGGCACGCCGCCGTGGCTCTGTTTGAGCCCCATGCAGCGTGTCCCGTTGCGGCTCCGCGTCGTTGAGCCCGGCATGACGATCTTCAACCGCCGTGTCATCGCCGCTGCCACTGTCGCCGCCACTGCGGTCCTCGCCTCGGCCGGGGTGGCGACGGCCGACAGCGTCGGCAACAACCTTCCCGGGGTCGGACTCCTGTCCCAGACCTTCGGAAACGGCGATCAGCACGAGAACGCCGCCGACACCCTGCCCACCCACAACGCCCTCAACAACGTCACTCTCCCCTGACCGAAGCTACTCCGACGCCCTGACAACCGAGTCCGATCCGTAGGCGCCGCTCCCCTGGCCACCGCCTATCGACGCTGAATCCGCGGAGGCCTGGGGCTCGCGCCCTCCGTCACGATGCCGTCCACGTGGCCGCGCGAGCCCCCCTTCGCGCCGGGTTCCTGTAAGCGATCAGGCTTCCCGCACACCTTCGTCAACGGCCTCGAACGTGACCTCACAGCTGTCACAGCAGGCCGGACCCTGCCCTGGAGCTCAGGCGTCATGGAAGGCCACTACCACTCAACCGCATCAAAATGATCAAGCGACAGAGGTACGGACGCACTGGCTTCAAGCTCCTACGCAAGCGAGTACTGCTCGCTTCGTGACCTTGGGCCATGGGATCCCCGCATACTGACGACCATGAGGTCAACGATCCCGCCCGAGCCGAAGCGCGCTTCCTTGACGGTGGCCGGGCGTCGCCTGTCCTTCCTCGACTTCGGCGGTCCGGGTCGTCCCCTGCTCGCCCTGCACGGGCACTTCGGGGAAGGCCGCACTTTCGCGCACCTGGCCCGGGAGCTGAGGAACTCCTGGCGGATCATCGCGCCCGACCAGCGTGGACACGGCCTCTCCGACAGGTCTCCCGATTTCTCCCGCGCCGGCTACGTCGAGGACGCCGCGGCGGTGCTGCAACATCTGGGGTTCCACCGGGCGGTCGTACTCGGCCACTCCCTGGGCGGCGTCAACGCCTACCAGCTCGCGGCCCGGTTCCCGCGACTTGTGGACGCACTCATCGTCGAGGACATCGGTGCCGAGGTCGATGGCGACTTGTCGTTCAGCCTGGCCTGGCCACACCGGGCACCGAGCCGGTCCGAACTGCTGGAAGGACTCGGCACCTCGGCGCGATACCTCATGGATGCCGTCCGTGAGTTTCCCGATGGATGGGGCCTTGCCTTCGACCCGAAGGATATGAATGCCTCGCAGCAGGAGCTGAACGGGGACCACTGGAACGACTGGCTCGCCAGCGCCTGCCCAGCCTTGCTTGTCCGCGGCAGTCGGAGCACAGTGCTCAGCACGGAGCACGCGAAGGACATGGCAACGCGGCGCCCTCATTGCCGACTCATGGAACTTCCCGCCGGACACACCGTCCACGAGACCGTCCCAGACAAGTTCGCCGCAGCCGTCAACGAGTTCCTCGGCTCGCTGTGAACCAACCCGAGTGCCACCTTCAGTCGTAACCCACCGCAACGGACCACATAACCTGAGCCAGAGGCAGGCGTTCGTTCGGAGGGGTGCCGATATCGATCGTCTACGACCGCACCAAGACCGTCGTACGACGCCACGTGGCACCGGGCGAGGCGGTTCCGCTGCACCCGGAAGCGGTCGGGTTCGCCGGGCACTACGACTTCGACATCGACGTGCTGGCCGCCTACCGGCCCACCGGAAAAGGCCGGGTCGAGCGGCAGGTCCTGATCGTCCGCGACCACGTCCTGGCCGGCCGGTCCTTCTCCTCCATCGAGGAGCTGGACTCCGCTTTCAACGCCTGGGTGCCGTTGCGCCGGGCGAAGTCCCACGGCACCCACGGCGAGGTGATCGGGCACCGCGCGATCCGCGACCACATGGCCCTGCGGCCCCTTCCGGGGACGCCCTATGTGGTCACACAGCGGCACCTACGTTACGTCGGCAAGGACTGTCTGGTCGCTTTTGACGCGAACCTCTACTCGGTGCCGGCCCGCAAGGTCCGCCCGCGTCAGCTGGTGGAAGTCAGGGCCACGAAGTCCCAGATCACGCTGCATCCCACCGTCCCCGGCGCCAACGGCGAGACCCTGCTGGCTATCCACCCAAGGGCCGTCGGCCGCGGAGCCTGCGTCGTCGACGAGAAGCACTGGGACGGTCCTACAGACGGCCGGAACCGGCGGACCACCACCGGTGACTTCCCTCCGCAGCCCCGCCACCGGGATGCACTCGGCGAGGAGACGGCCAGCTCGCTGATGGCCCTCCTGAACCGGGTGGCGGCCGTGCGCGGCGCGGTCGGTTGCAGACGGCTGTCGGTTGATGACGAACTGACCGGAACCCGTTCCTTCACCACCCACCCCACGCATGAGGAGCCCAGTTGAGCGAGCTGGTCGGGACAGCCGTAGGCCCTGGCGGAAGCGCCGGTCGTCACGACAGGCTCGCCGCCGTCGAACGCGACACCAACGTCGCCTGATCACACCAACTGCGCGTCACCCGTCGTCATCCCGCCGGCTTCCTAAGCGGGCCGACGGGGAGGCAGAGCCGCTCGGGCACGCCAGAAATCCGCGTCGCGAGGGTCGGTGAGCCATCCGATCAGACGCTCAGCACCTGCTTGGAAGGAGCGAGGCAGCGAGGTCTCCTCACCGACAACAAGCCTGAGGGCGTCGACGTCATGGCTGGCGTGATCGGTGTCGCACCAGCAGGCCACGTTCACCGCCGCGTCGACCGCGAGCTGGCCGAAGTCGGTCCACACGACTTGGAGCAGGAACTCCAGCTGATCGCCCCCGTCCGCATGCTCGATGCCGTCCAGGCCAAGCACGATGGGTGTCCACGGCTGCGTGCCCGGGAAGACCACGTGGCGCAGCGCCCACTCCCATTCAGCCTTGTCTCCGTGCGCGCGAGTCGCATCAACTGCGCGGGCGGTTTGTTCCAGGGATTCCACGTCGGCAGGCGACAGGCGGGGGAAGAGCGTGGT
Organism: Streptomyces sp. NPDC059695; assembly: GCF_042733785.1. Classification (NCBI taxonomy): domain Bacteria; kingdom Bacillati; phylum Actinomycetota; class Actinomycetes; order Kitasatosporales; family Streptomycetaceae; genus Streptomyces; species Streptomyces sp. NPDC059695. The sequence continues at coordinate 149,773 of NZ_JBHWFF010000007.1, forward strand.
CAATGGGACATCGTCGAAGGCGCCTCGCATGAGGCGATCATGCGTTCTCTCCGCCTCCAGCGACAAGGGCCCAGCGGCTCGACCAGCTCGTTGAGCAGTCTCGTTCGACAGGATGTACGTACCCGGAAGACCCGGGCGTTTCCAGAACTCGGTGGAATCACTCTCCTGCGGAACCGGGCGTTCCTAACGCTGAGCATCAGACGTTCCTGAAACTCACCTACAAAGCCACGTCGGCCGTGTTCGACTCGCTGGCGTTCGCACGCGCCCTGCTGCGACCGGGGCGAGGCACGATTCGCGGGGAGAGGTCGGGCAGAGCCGGAGGTCCGACGGGACGCGGGCGTTGTCGCGGTGGGGCGCCCCGCTGCCGCTTCCACGTCAGGGCGTCGAGCCCCGGTAGCCGGGATCGGTCACCGTCGCTGTGTCTCGGCCGATCGGCACTGCGATCACCAGGCTGCGGGACCAGCGGTGCGAGGGCATGGTCCGCTCCGCCGCACACGTCCGCGTCGACTGCCTCTGATCCCCGGACGCGTGTCATCCGGCCGGTCCCCGCACGCCGGGCGAACGGCCGGCCGCCGCTCAGGGACAGGCGGGGCGGCGATTGCCGGAGTGGTGTGTTCCTTCTGTTGGGAGGGGAACAACCGGGTTCCGGAAGCGACGCGCGATGGGGGAGAGAGCGTGGAGACGGACCTTGCCGTTGTGGCGGTCGGATTACTCACCGGCGCGGTGACGGGCTTCGGCCAGGAGACCGCCTCCATGGTCGTCCAGCTCGTGCGCGAGCGCCTGGCCGTGACACCCCAGGGACAGGCCGCACTGGCCGGCGTGGAGGCCGCGCCCGGTGACGAACACGCCCGGCGGGACGCGGAGCTGGTGCTCCGCGCGGAGTTGGGGGCGGACCCCGGGTTCCGGGAGACCCTGGCGGCGCGTCTGAACGTGTCGATGCCCCAGACGCAGATGTCGCACGTGGTGAACGTTCACGGCACGCGGATGCGCTCGAGCCAGATCTCGCTCGGGCCCGTCACGGTCAACAAGCCGAACACGACGGCCGGCCTTCTGGGCCTGGCGGTCGCGCTCGTCGTAGTGGCTGCCCTTCTCGTCTACGGGGTGGTGCAGCTGCTCGGTGAGGCCTCCGGGAACGGTGAGGGGAAGGGCGGCGGCCGGGCGCGGGCGCTGAGCGCAGCCGAGGCGGAACAGATGCTGCCGGGGCTGACGGATCTGTCGGGCGCGTGGGAGACGGAGCAGCCGGTCCACCTCAGGGAGAGCGATGCCAAGTGCCACAACGTCGTGGCCGGGTACGAATCCCAGGACCGGGACGGCTCGGGGTTCAGCGACTTGAAGGTCCGGTACGACACGTACGCCTGCCCGGACACGGCGATCGCGGCCCAGGGCTTCTCCGAGATAACCCAGAACGCGACCAACCCCGGGAGCAGGAAGGAGAGGCCTTTTCCCGGCCGCACGCTGGGGGACCAGAGCGCGGCCAGTACCTATCAAGTCAAGGACGACGATTTGGCGGACCCCAGCCAGGTCGGTTCCCATCTCATGTGGCGGGCCCGAGTCGGGACGGTCCTCATCGAGATGCACTACGGACCGCTCCGCGACGGGGTCGGCTCCGAGAAGCAGGCGGAAGAACTGATACGGCTGATGTGCGACCGGGCCCGGGCGGCGCAGGAACGAGGCTCATCCGCCTCGCGGGCATCGAGGCTCTGCGCCCTGCCTCGCCCGCGACCCGCACCGCGTGAAGGCCGGCCGCGGGGACCGGGGCGAGGTCACAGCATGCGGTCGACCAGCCCGTCGACGTACTCCGGGGTGAGTTCCATGCCGAACAGGACGCGGATGTACATCGGAGCCAGGATGTGGTCCAGCACGTCGAACGCGTCGGGTGCGTCCTCGCCACGGTCGCGGGCACGGTCGAGCAAGGCCTGCAGTTGCCGGGTGCGTTCGGCACGGAGCTCGGCACCAGCCTGGAGGCCCTGCTGGCCACTGCTCGACAGGGCGACGGCCAGGTGCAGCACCGCCGGACCGTCCGGTCCGGTGATCTCGCGGGCCACTTGGGCCGCGTACGTGCGCAGGTCGCCGGCCAGGGTCCCGGTGTCGGGCATCGGCGACTGCGCGTTGAGACGGGTGAGCGCGACGTCGCTGAGCAGGGATTCCAGGTTGCCCCACCGGCGGTAGATGCTGCTGTCGGCCACTCCCGCGCGGGCCGCGACCTCACCGACGGTGAAGTTGCCGTAGCCCCGCTCGCTGATCAGGCCGGTGACGGCCTGGTGCACCTGGGCGCCGACGCGGGCGCTGCGCCCGCCGGGCCGCCGGGCCCGCTGTCCCTCGTTCATGTCCCCACCTTAACGCAGTCGCGACTTGCGTTTGTAAGTCGGCCCTCCCTATAGTCCCCTAACGCAGTCGGTGGCTGCGTTTAGCATGCTCAGGTGTACCGTCGCCCGCGTGAACCGCGGCCCGGGGCGCAGCTGACGACGGAGGGGATCCCATGGCCGTATCGCAAGCGACCGCAGGCAGTCGATCAAGCCGGGCCGTGCTGCTCGCGGTGACCTGCCTCGGTCAGTTCATGGTCCTGCTCGACAACACGATCGTCGGAGCGGCGCTGCCCGACATGCAGCACCGGCTGCACACACAGCTGACCGGGCTGCAATGGATCGTCGACGCGTACGTCCTGCTGGTCGCCATGCTGCTGCTGTCCGGCGGCGTCTTCGCCGACCGGTTCGGCCGCAAACGGGTGTACCTGACGGGCGTGGTGGTGTTCACCGTCGCGTCGGTACTGTGCAGCCTCGCGCCCTCGCTCGGCTGGCTGGTCGCCGGACGGGTTCTGCAGGGCATCGGGGCCGCGGCACTGAGCCCCGCCTCGCTCGCCCTGCTCATCGCCGCCCATCCCGCGCCGCAGGAACGCGTCAAGGCGATCGGGCTGTGGGCCGGATTCAGCGGAATTGGTCTGGCCGCGGGCCCCGTGGCCGGCGGCGTACTGACGGACGCCTTCGGCTGGCCCGCCATCTTCCTGGTCAACCTGCCCCTCGGCGCCGTCCTTCTGCTGGTCGGTTTGCGGAGCCTCGAAGAGACCCGCAACCCGAACGCCCCCGCGATCGACATCCCGGGGACAGTGCTGTCCGTCCTGTGGGTGGGTGCGCTGACCTACGGGCTGATCGAGGGGGGTGCCCGCGGCTGGACGTCGCCGGTGATCCTGGGAAGCTTCGCCGCCGCCGCGGCCCTCCTCGGCGCCTTCCTCGCCGTCGAAGCGCGTCGCTCCGCGCCGATGCTGCCGCTGAGGCTGTTTCGGCAGCGTCTGTTCACCGTGTCCAACACCGCCATGATCGTGGTGGGGTTCGCGCTCATGGGCTCGTCGTTCTTCTTCTCCCAGTTCTTCGTGTACGTGCAGGGCAGCTCGATCCTGCGTGCAGGCCTGCAGACCCTGCCCGTGTCCCTCGCCATGGTCGTCGTCAGCCCTTACGCGGGACGGCTCGCCGCCCGGTACGGCTTCCGCATCGTGGTCACCATCGGCCTGGCGCTGGCCGGCCTGGGACTCCTGGCGCTCGGCACGGTGCACGCCGATACCGGCTACGGCCAGGTGTGGTGGCGGCTGGCAGCCGTCGGCATCGGATTCGCCCTGACGATGTCCCCCCTGACGGGGGCGGCCATCCAGTCGGTCAGCCCGCAGGAAGGCGGCCTCGCGTCGGGGATCAGCAGCACCACCCGGCAGATCGGCGCGGTCCTCGGGGTGGCGCTGCTCGGAGCCGTCGTCCGCACCCGCCAGTCCGGCGGCGCCTCGTTCGAGAACGGCCTCAACACCGCCTTCCTCGCGGCCGGGGCCGTCACACTGGCCACCGCCGCGTTCACCGGCCTGTGGCTCGCGAGGTCCGAACCCGCCGAAGCCCCCGCGACGCCGCAACCTTCCACCGATCCGGACGGGGCCACAGCCCGGGGGCAGGCAGTCACGAGTACCCCGAGCTAGGGACGGCGCGGTGGGCCCGATTGATCGTGGACCGTCTCCATCGTCAAAAGTGGATCTTGAATTGCGAATGACCGCGGTTGATGGGTCGGAGAGAGCTCACGGACGAGCAGTGGGCGGTGCTGGAACCGCTGTTACCGGAGGACGCGAGGGGGGTCCGCCCCACCCCTCTGTCCTCGCCGACGGTTCCGGGTCCGCACCGGCCGCCGTGGCGGGACATCCCCGCCGAGTACGGGCCGTGGGGCCGGATCTACGACCTGTTCCGGCGCCGGCAACGAAACGGCACCTGGCAGCGGATCCTCACCCGGTTCCATCAGCACGCGGCCGGAGATGATCTCCGAGTCATCTCGGCATGGTCGGTTGTCGCGTGGCCCACGCACCGATCCTGCGAGGGCGAGGTTGTGCATCCGGGCGACGCCGAGCATGGGGTGGTGGACGCCATCGCCCTTGAGGTGGCAGTCGCGGAGGATCTTCCAGGTCGTCATGCGGGCGAAGACGTGCTCGACGCGGGCCCGGACCTGCTTGTGGGACTTGTTGTGTTCCTCTTTCCAGGCCGGGAGTTCACTCTGGCCGCGCTGCCGGCGGTGGGGGATGACGAGTTCGGTGCCCGGGTAGCCGCCGTCGGCAATCGTGACGGTGTTGCCGACGGCGGCCTTGGCGCCGGACTCCTCCCACGCCTTGCAGTCGTTGCGGTTCCCGGCGAGCGGCCGGCCGACCACGACGACACGGCGGGTGTCGGCGTCGATGACGACCTGGTGGTTGGTGGAGTACCGGCAGTTCTTCGACCGCTCGGCGATGGTGTGGTCGCGGGTGGGCACCAGGGTGCCGTCCACGATGAGCACGGCGTTCTTCGCGAACCGTCTGCGGGGCTGGAGCGCGAACATCGGCCCGAGGTGGTCGATGATCCGGTCTGCTGCCGACTTCGATACCCCGAATAGCGGCGCGAGCTGTCGCATGGTCAGGTTCGTGCGCCAGTACGCTGCGACCAGCAGTGCCCGGTCATCGAGGGGAAGGCTCCACGGCCGGCCCTTGCGGACCATGTCCGCACCTCCACGCCGCGGCACCGTCGCCAGCCTCCCGAAGGCGCGCGGGCTGAGCCCGGTGAACGGGCCTAGGCAGGACGGCTCCGGCGCCGTGATCACACCAGCCACGCCAAGAACATCCCACCGGTGACCGGTCTTCCCAGGCGGCTGAAGTCATCCCTCACCGGGCCGTCGCACGATCAAGCCGTACGCTCCCCACCATGACGATTGATGTCCTTGCCGAAGACCTCCAGCCGGACGATCTCCTCGAGTTCTCGACCGAGCGCGGCACCCAGATCCTCCGGTTGACCCTCGTGGAGCGGCGCACCAACGGCATCAAGTTCATGGGGCGTAACCGCGAGGGGCAGCTCTACTCCAGCGGTATGAAGTACGGCCAGCTGGCGCGGTGCATCCGGTCGTAGGCCGTCCCGCCGGGCCGCCGGTAGCAGCTACGGGACAGCCCTTAGCTGATCGCTCTCGCATCCCGTTCGGGATTCGCCTCCCAATTCGCTCGCAGAGCAAGGCCGTTGCTTCTAGCGTGCATCAGGTGATGACGGGTGACGACGTGTTGTCTGTGATGGCTCTGCTGAGGCGGGCCGAGGTGGATGTCTGGATCGGCGGAGGATGGGGGATCGACGCGCTGATCGGTGAACAGACACGGAAGCACCGGGACGTGGACTTGATGCATCGGCAGGACCAGGAGGCGACCGTGGTGGCGACCCTGTGCGAGGCGGGCTTCGAGGAGAGTCTGAGCTGGAGGCCGATCCGGTTCGTCGTCACGGCTGCGGACGGTCGGGAGATCGATCTTCATCCTCTCGTCTTCGCCGGCGACGGCTCGGCCGTGCAGGCGTCCCCCGAACCGGAACGTCCTTTCGTGTACCCCTCCACTTGCTTCGTGACCGGCACGATCCAGGGGCGGACCGTCCCGTGTCTCTCCGCTGAGCAGCAGGTCTACTTCCACCAGGGATACGAGCCCTCGGACCGTGACCGGCATGACATGGCGCAGTTGCGCCGGGTCTTCGGGATCGCCACCCGCTTCTGAGGAAGGGCGCCGGGTCTCCGCCGACGCGGCGGACGCCTGGGCTGTCGTCTCGCCGGTGCGGGGGCGCGAGCAGGCGCTGCGCACAACGGCTTCGGGATGCGTGGCAATCATGGTCGCAGGCCGCCACGGGGTCGGCGCCTCGGCCCGGCCCCGGCCGTCTGCGTCATGGAGCAGCACAGGGTTGCCCTCTGCGGGCGGTGACGGAGCGCGGCGGCGTACGACTTCCTCCGTCACTCTGCGACGTCGCGGTGTGGCGGGCGCGTGTCGGAGCGCTACCGGTGCCGAACTGCCGTCGGTGACGCGGACTGCAGGGCCCGGCGGATCGACATCCGCACACTCCAGACCATCAGACGGAGCTCCCACTTCGTCACGCGGATCAGGCTGCGGCGCACGACGGCTCGAGGCGTCCATCGGGAGAGCGCTCTGCGTCTGCTGTGGTGGTGGCCCCGTCCGTTTCTCATGTGACCCTCCTGAAGATCCGCCGGTCGGGCAGTCGCCCGTCGACGAGGCCCGTGGCCCCGGGAATCACACGGGCCTGTGGCTTCGCCTTCTCGATCTGCGAGTGCGCCACCAGTTCGATTCTAAACATTCCGGTGGAATGTCCTGTATCGGCGAATTTTTATGGATGGCCGCCGAGGTGGGGTGACGCATAGGTTCATGTCGTCGCGGCCAGGGCGGACGCGGGCATGGAGGACGAGTGGACGAGGACGAGTGGCTGGCCCGTCATGGTGTTCGACCGGATGAGCGTGGTCTTGACGAGGTGCGCACGCTTCTGGCCGAGCAGATCCGGCTCGAACGCGAGAGCCAAGGGTACGGCGACACGATCCTCATGAGGCTGTGCTGCGTCCAGTTGTTCCTCGCCGCCGCTCTCGAAGACGTCCTCCTGATCTGGAGCGCCAAGACGGCCAGCTGGGACGCCGACTGTTCCATCGACATCGAGCTTCTGTGTGCCGCCGGACTGGAACAGACCAAGGCGTACCTTTCGGGGCTCTCTGCGCCAGAGGGGCAGGCGGCTTTGAAGCGCCTGCTGCACTGTGAGGATGCCGGGTACTTCGACGAATTCTCGCCATCCGGGCAATCTGCTTCGTACCTCGCGTACTACGCGTGACCTCTCACCCGAGAACGCCGGCGGCACGGCGCGCGGTCATGGGGCGGGAGCGGCGCTCAGCCACGCGGTTCCGGCGGGCGGGCCGGCATGCGGCGTCCGGCTGGAGGCGGTCGGGCGTCGCGAAGCGGGATGATGGAGCCATGCGTCCTCGGCCTGTGCTCGTCTACGACGGAGACTGCGGCTTCTGCACGACGTCGGCGAACTTCGCCGAACGGCGGGTGCGGCCCGGGTGTGACATCGTCCCGTGGCAGTTCGCCGACCTCGACGCCCTGGGTGTCACCCGGGAACGTGCCGAGTACGAGGTGCTGTGGGTGCCACCGGCCGGAGCGGTCGAAGGAGGGGCGCGAGCTGTCGCGCGGGCCCTCCTGAGCGCGGGCGGGGTCTGGGCGCCGCTGGGAGCGCTGCTCCTGCTGCCCGGCGTGCGCTGGGTGGCCCGGCACGCGTACCGGCTGATCGCGGTCAACCGTCACCGGCTGCCGGGAGGAACACCGGCCTGCCGGATGCCCCGGCGTCCATGAGGCTCCGAGCGGCCCGTCGCGCCCGTCGGACAGGCCCGAGGAGAACCTCCGGCAGCAGTGCGTTTGGGTGATCCGTTCGGGGTGAGGTGGGCTTCGACCTCGGTGCACAGGAAGCGCGCGTCGGCATGGCATCGCGCGCATCGGGGGAGAGGCACGGAGTCCGAGGAGGGGGACCGTATGGCATCGGTCGATCACAGGGGTGGGAGTGCGGTGCACCGGGAGGGCCCGGCGAGGTCCGCGCGCGACGTGGTGCTCCTGGTGGGGCTCGCGGGCGCGGTGGTCGGTGGTGTGGTCGTGATGCTCAGGGCGGCGCACGCGACCGGTTCGCAGCTGCCGACGGTCCTGGTCGTCCTCGTCCTCCTGCTGGGTGTCGGGGTGGCGCTGAACCGATGGGGCAGGGCCGCCTCAGGCCGTCGGACCTGGGTCCGCGGGGCGGATGCGGAGACGTACGCGGAGGCATACGCGGGGACGGCGTCGGCGGACACGGACTGCCCGACGCTGGAAGTCGGGCAGCTGGAGAGGGCGGTCCTCGACGACGTCACCGTGCCGCTGGAGACCGCCCCGACGGTCGCCGGGCCTGGCGCCCCGCCTGCCCTCGACTCCGAGGCGCTCGACCACCTCGCTGTCGACCCGGACGGTTTCGAGCACACCATCGCCGCGCTGTGCGCCCGGGACGGCTGCTCTCCCGTGGAGGTGGTCGGCGGCGCCGGCGACCTCGGCGCGGACGTGATCGCGACGACGGCCGACGGGAGGCGGGTGGTGCTGCAGTGCAAGCAGTACGGGGAGGACCATCGGGTCAGTTCCCCCGACCTCCAGCGGTTCGGCGGCACCTGTTACGCCGTGCACGAGGCCGACGTGGCCATTCTCGTCACCACCAGCACGTTCACGGAGCCGGCGTTGGAGTACGCGGCGCACTGCGGGATCGTCTGCGTCGACGGCGCCGAGCTGGCGGCCTGGACCGCGTCCACGGCACCGACCCCCTGGGACGGTCACCCGCAGGACGAGCTTCCTGTGGACGGCTGATTCCCTGGGGGCGTACCCCCCAGCGCGCGAGCTGCCTGGGGGAGGCCGGGACAGGGGCGCATGGCGACCCCCGCTGCCGGACGGCTCGGCGCCGCTGGACCCGGTCGCGGGTGTGCCTCAGACCTCCGCCAGCCGCCAGAGAGGCGCCGCCCGTCGGGTCGGCGAGCCCGCGGCCAGGGATCGGTGCAGGGCGTCCGCCTCGGGCGGCGTGAGGTCGAGTTCCTCGGTGATCCTGCGGGTCGTGACGTAGGCGAGGCCCTCGGCGCGAAGGGCACGCTCGAAGGCCAGGTACCGCTCCAGGACGGCAGCGGCTTCCCCGGCCGGGCGCGGCCCGGGCGGTGCGGGGAGTACGGCCGCGCGCTGTCGTTCCCGGGCTATCTCGGAGAAGCCGCACACGGTGTGCGACACCGTCTCGGCGGCCTCCAGGCCGGGGCAGTCGGCGAGGGCCCGCGCGAGCGGGCTGAGCCGGAGTGCCTCGTCGCCGGTGAGCCGGTGCACCTGGTGCGAGGAGTCGTCCAGGAGGACGGGCGCGGGCGCGTCGCGGGTTCCGCAGACGCCGCGTACGCCCCGGGCGGCGGCGACTAGCATCGCTCCGGCTTCGGAGGGGTGCCAGTCGAAGACGGGCAGGACGTCGTCCGTGTCCTCGGGTGCGAGGGCGAACGCCGGCGCGCCGAGCCGGGGCGCCAGAACGGCCCGCGGCACCTCGTTGTCCAAGCCCGGTCCGGCGACGTACACGGTGGTCGGGAGGCCTGCCGCGGCGCATGCGGCCAGGGCCAGCGCGTCTCCGAGGGGGCTGCGCAGCGTCGGTTCGTCGCCGCGCGCGACGATGTCGCCGCCCACGTCCACGAGGTCGACGCGGTCGGCGCCGCACCAGCGGGCCGCCTCCTCGATCTGACGGGCGAGGCCGACCACTCCCTCGTACGGGTCGAGCAGTCCCAGTGCGGGCCGGAGAGCACCGGCCAGCCGGGGGAGCAGCGATCCGGCCGGGGCCCTCGGTGCGGTCCGGGGCGTGACGAGGGTCAGACGGGGTGCGGGGCGGTCCAGCCCGGTGAAGTCGGCCGTACCGCGTGGGCCGGGCACGGGGTCCACGACGAGTCGTTCCCACGCGTAGGTGAGCACCAGGGCCGGTGTGCGCGCGCCGTGCAGCGCGGCGTGCACCAGAGCCGCCGTGATGGCGTCGCCGCCACCCCCCGCGGCGATGAGAAGTCGCTTCATGCCGGACACACAACCCCAGTGACGCGCGGTCCGTCAGGCGTTTCGCACGGCCCGGACCGTCCATCACCCGCGCCCGGGGCGGCATTTCGGGAGGAAGCGCATTCGCCGCGAAAAGTGCGGACGAAGCTCTAGGCCGTGAATCAGATCTTTTGTGGATCACACTACAGAAATCACCTCGCCGGTCACTCTAAGGTGCCGAGCTGACCGCACTTGTGACGAATCCTCAGAAAGCGAGGCGCATCGCCCATGAGCAACCCCGTCATGCTTCCGACCCCGTCCCTTCCCGTCACGACGACCACGGAGGCCGAGACGCCCTACCAGCAGTACGTCTACGCCTACCCGCACCAGAAGGCCTACCGGCTCCTCGACGACGGGCCGCTCCTGAGCGACCTGTGGTCCGGCGAACGCCTCGACGCCCTCTCGCTCTACGTCCACGTCCCCTTCTGTGAGATGAGGTGCGGGTTCTGCAACCTCTTCACCCGTACCGGCGCCCCCGAGGAGGTCACCTCCGCCTTCCTGTCCACCCTCGAACGTCAGGCCCGGGTCACCCGGGAGGCCCTCGACGCCCAGGGCAAGTCCTTACGCTTCACCCTCGCCGCTTTCGGTGGCGGAACCCCCACCTACCTCACGGCCGATGAGCTGACCCGACTCTGCGACATCTCCGAGAACATCATGGGCGCCGACCTGCAGGCGGCGTCCTGGTCGGTCGAGACCTCGCCGGACACGGCCACCGCCGACCGGCTCGCCGTCCTCGCCGAACGCGGTGCGACCCGACTGAGCATCGGTGTGCAGAGCTTCCTCGACGACGAAGTCCGCGCGGCCGTACGGCCGCAGAAGCGCCACGACGTCGAGGCCGCTCTCGGCCGCCTGCGTGACGCCCGCTTCCCCATCCTGAACATCGACCTCATCTACGGCATCGACGGCCAGACCGAACGCACCTTCCAGGTCTCGCTCGACGCCGCCCTGGCCTGGGAACCCGAGGAGATCTACCTCTACCCCCTCTACGTGCGCCCCCTGACCGGGCTCAGCTCCCGGCACGCGGCCGGCCCCGACGAGTGGGACGACCAGCGCCTGCGCCTCTACCGGTTCGGCCGGGACCACCTCCTGTCCGCCGGGTACGAGCAGACGTCCATGCGGGTCTTCCGGCGCCTCGGCACCGCCGCCACCGAGGACGAGGAGGGCAGCAGCATCAACGAGTACAACCAGCAGGCCGGCATGGTCGGCCTCGGTGTCGGTGCCCGCTCCTTCACCACCGGCCTCCACTACACCACCGACTACGCCGTCGCCGTCCCCGAGGTGCGCCGCATCATCGACGACTACATCGCGACCCCGAGCGAGCGCTTCCGCCGTGCCCAGTGGGCCTTCGCCATGAACGACGACGAACGACGCCGGATGTACGTCCTCCAGCACCTCCTCGAATCCTCCGGACTCGACGTCGTCCGCTACGAACGCCACTTCGGCACCCGCTTCGAGAGCGACTTCGCTCCCCAGCTCGACACCCTCCTGGCCCGCAACTGGGTCCGGACGACGGGCACGGTGATGCTGCTGACCCCGGAGGGCATGGCCCGCGCCGACGCCATCGGACCGAGGTTCTTCTCCGACCACGTACGGTCGAACATGAGCAGCTACCAGGACCGGTAGGCCGCCCGGCTCCCCACGGCCCCCGGCTTCCTCACGGCACGGCCTGCTCGGGCCGGGGCTCCCGGGGTTCCCGGGCCTCCGAGTTCTGCCGGGCCGCCCGTGGGCGCGTCGGCAGCGAGACGGCCACCAGGCCACCCAGCAGCAGAACGCCCCCCACGACGGAGAGCGGTCCCGGCCGCTCGCCGAGGAGGGCCACCCCCAGCACGGTCGCCACCAGCGGTTCGGTCAGGCTCAGCGTCCCCACCGTGGCGGCGCTGAGCCGGCCGACGCCCCGCGTGAACAGCAGATAGCCCAGGGCCGTCGTCCCCAGCGCCAGCCACAGCACCAGGGCCGTACCCCGTACCGTGAACAGCCCTTCCGGAGCCAGCAGGAGAGAGGGGGAGACCAGCAGGCCGGCGCCCAGCACGCTCACCGGAGCCGCCGCGTCCAGATCACCGCCCCGTGCCCCCAACTCCTTCGTCGCCACGATGTAGACGCCGAAGGCGGCACCCGCGGCCACCCCGAATACCGCACCCAGGACGTCCGCGCGGCCCTCGCTCCCGGGCAGCAGCAACAGCCCGATCCCGACGACCGCGCACGGCGTCGCCGCCAGCCACCGCTTCGACAGCCGCTCTCCGGACAGCACCAGGCCGCACAGCCCGCTGACGACCGGTACCGTCCCGAACGTCGTCGCCGTCGACAGGGCGGCTCCCGACCGCTCGACGGCCTGCAGGAAGCACACCTGGAACGCGGCCGTCACCAGCACGTTGACCACGACCCACCGCCGCAGCCCGCGCCGGAGCAGCGAGCCCAGCCCGGCCGGCCGCACCATGACCACCGTCAGGACAAGGCCGCCCAGGAGCATGCGGGCCGCGCCCAACGACACCGGGTGGGCCCCGCTCCCGGCCCAGATCTGAGCCGGCCCCACGGTGCCCCACAACACCGCTGCCACCAGCACCGACACCACACCGCTCACGCCGACCCTCCCTAGCCGCAGACGGCGTGAACGTACCGGCCCCGGTGATCTCCCGGCCCTTGGCGGAAGCCATGAGATCGGCGCCACGCCACCGGCGGATACGGCGACTTCGCACCGTACGGCGTGGTTCTCCGCCCGTCGGGCCGTCCCGAGTCCCGTCCCCGAAGCGCACCCGGCTCAGGCGGATGAGCCGTCACTTGCGGGGTACGCGGGCCGTGACAGCGACACACGCACGTGGCGAACGGCCGCCACCCGTACCGCAGCGGGACCGCGAGCGAAGCGGCGCCGCACGGGAGGCGTGAGCGAACGCCGTCGTGGCACGTGACGTACACGTACGAGGAAAGGTGAGGAGCCGATGAGCGCGGTCGGACGGGACCCGGACCACACCGAGGCATCAGTGGGTGACCTCGTCTCACGGGCGTCGCAGCAGATCGCTGAACTCGTCCGTGAGGAGATGCGGCTGGCCCGGGCCGAGATGAGCCGGAAGGGCAGACGGTACGGCGTCGGCGGCGGTCTGTTCGGCGGAGCGGGTCTGCTCGGCCTCCTGGCCGCGCAGGCTCTGGTCGTCGCCCTGATCGCGGCTCTCGCACTCGTTCTCCCGCTGTGGGCCGCGGGCCTGACGGCCGCCGCCCTGCTGGCGGCCGTCGCGGCGCTGACGGCCGCCGTGGGAAGGAGCCAGATCGCCAAGGCCGGTGCTCCCGTGCCGGAGCAGGCCATCGACAGCGTCAGGGCTGACGTGGCCGAGATCAAGGAGGCAGCACACCGATGAACACTCCCTCCCATGACGGAATGGAAACCGCGCCCACGCCGGAGGCGCTGCGCGAGCAGGTCGAGCGCGCCCGGGACGAACTCGGCGTGACGGTGGAGGCGCTGGCGGCCAAGGCCGACGTCAAGGCGCAGGCCAAGGAGAAGGCGGCGGAGATCAAGGAGCAGGCTGTGGTGGTCACGGACCGGATCCGGGAGAAGACGACCCAGGCAGCCCAGTTGGTCAAGGACAGGACGCCGGCTCCGATCCTGGACAAGGCGTCCCATGCGGCGGCGCAGGTCCACGACACCGCGACGCGCGTCGGACGTCTCGCCGTGGAGAGGGCCCCGGACCCGGTCCGAGAGAAGGCCGGTGCCGCCGCGACCCTGGCCCGGGGCAGGCGCGCCCCTCTGCTCGCGGCCGGTGCCGCGCTCGTCGCCGTCCTGCTCGTGCGCCGCGGCCGGAGGCGCCGATGAACGCATCCAAGATCGCCTACAGGCCGGTGGGCCTGGCGCTCGGCGCCGCGAGCGGCCTGGTGGCCGGCATCGCCTTCAGGCAGGCGTGGAAGGCGATGGGCCACGAGGGCGCGGCGCCCGCTCCCACCGAGGAGAGCGGGACCTGGCGGGAGATCCTCGTCTCCGCCGCACTGCAAGGGGCGATCTTCGCGGTCGTCAAGGCGGCTGTGGACCGGGCGGGTGCCACCGGCATCCGGCGTCTGACCGGGACCTGGCCCGGCTGACGGCCCGCGGCGGCGGGGGGCCGCCCCCCCAGTGGCGCCGAGGCCCCACGGCCGGGGCCGGCGGGGGGGGGTTGGACGTCGGGGTGTCTCCGGGGGGTGGGGCCGGGGGGGGGGCCCCCCCCACGGCGGGGTCCCCCGGGCCCGCCCCCGGGCGCCGGCCCGGGGCGGCCCCCCCACCCCCCCCCCCGCCCCCCCTCGCCGCATGTCCGCGGACGGCAGGGGGAGTTGCTCCGGCGGTGTGCAGGACGGAGGGGGAGCCCTCAGGTACGCACGTAGTGGACGGTCTGCATCATGCCGAGGTCCTCATGCTGGAGCTGGTGGCAGTGGGCGATGGCGAGGCCGGTGAAGTCCTCGTACTTGACCAGGAACGTGACGGAGTCTCCGGGACTGCCGCCCGACAGACCGATGGTGTCGTGCCAGACCGGGGGATCGAGCCGCCGGCCGTTGCGGTGGGTGACGAGGACCTGGTTCGTGTGCAGGTGGAACGGATGGCTGTGCGCCGACAGGGTCTCGTCGGTGCGGACGGTCCACCGCTCGACGGCGCCGAGAGGCAGGGTGTGGTTGACGTGGCCGGGATCGAACAGGCCGTAGGCGGGGTCCCGGGTGAGGTCGCCCTGGGGGTCCGCCGCGGGGGTCGGATGGGTCCCCAGGATGCGGAAGGCGTTCGGAAACGCCCCGGAGAAGGCGCCCGGGTCGGTGTGGAAGACCACCTCCCGGTCGGCGTCGGGGTCGCTGATGTCCCGCTCGTCGAGGAACGGCCTGCCCGGGGGCAGCGAGACCGGCAGGCCCATCGGCGGACGCACGGGTTCTCCCGCCACATCGACCGTCATCAGAGGGCCTGCGACGCCGTCGGACCGCAGCTCGTACCGGCCGGGAGCGCCACCTCGGATCAGGACGTCGACGCGGTTGCCCATGGCGAGGTCCACGCGCTCCACGGTGACGGGTGCCGGGAGCGTGACGCCGTCCTGCGCGATCTGGTGCAGCGGGAGGGCGCCGCTGTCCCCGCTGACCCGGAGCCGCAGCGCGGTGAACGCCGTGGCGGCGACCAGCCGCCACCGCTGCACCTCACCGGGCCGCAGCCGGAGGACGGGGTTCACCGCACCGTTGACGGTGAAGGTGGACGGAACCCCCGTCACCCAGGCACCCGAGGTGAAGGCGGGGATCCTGCCGTCCCTGATCTTGAGCTCGTTGATGCACACGACGAGGTCGGCGGCGGCCCTGATCTCGGGGACCAGGTCGACGTCGCCCTCGACGACGATCACCCCGGCCATGCCTCCGACGATCTGCTCGGCGATGGACCCGTGCAGGTGCGGGTGGTACCAGTAGGTGCCGGCGGGATGATCGGCCGGCACGTGGACGGTCGACGTGTACCGGGGCTCCGCGGCACCGGCGGCGGTCTCGTCCTCGGTGCGCGGTGAGAACTCGCGCAGGACGTTGTCGGCGTGCCCGGACGGACAGACGTGCATCCCGTGCGTGTGCAGATTGAAGCTGTTGGGGTGGTGGGGTGTGTTGTGGCCGCCGGTGTGCGGCGGATTGGGCGGCAGACCGTTGACATGCGTCAGACGCAGCACCTGACCGCCGCGCACCCGCAGGGTCGGTCCCGGGATCGTCCCGTTGTAGGTGCGCGTGACGATCCGGCCGTACCCCGGGACGAAGACGTCCGTGTACCGGACGTCCAGCGTCTCGACCACCGCCGACGCGGAACCGGGCACCGGCCGCGAGGCCGACACGGCCGGTTGCGCAAAGGCCACCGGCACCGCCACGGCGGACGGCCGGATCGGCAGCCCGGCCGACGCGACCGCGAGACCTGCGGCGGGGACGGCCTTCAGCACCGCTCGACGGCCGATTCCCTCACCTGACCCCATGGGCGAGGACGGTATGCCAGTGCGCACACATCGCCATGGAAGGCGCTCCGCGCGTGGCAAGGACGCCACTCGACCGGACGTGCGCGACGGAGCGGTGGCTCCCCGGTCCGTTCGGCGAAGCAGACGCTCACTGTCGCTCGTCCATCCGGATGGCACGCCGCAGCTCCTCGGCCGCCTCATGACCCGTGCCTTCGTGCTGCTCCAGCAGCGCCGCGGCGATCGCGTCCAGCTTGCGCTGCACGGCGTGCGAGTCGCGCAGTTCGGCGTTCTTCAGCAGGGCGAGCAGCAGAAGGTTGACCGACGTCATGAGATCGCCGGCGAAGATGAGCCAGGACAGCGGCGGATGTACGAGGTGCAGGACGATCGTGCCGACGACCAGCAGCACGCACAGGACGTAGAACAACGGTGAGCTGGTGACGTTCGACGCCCGATCCGAGAAGGCGGCGAACCAGTCCCGTCCGTTTCCGCCCCGCTCGGCGGGGTGATCAGTGGTCATGCACGTCCTCCTCCTCGTACGTGACCTGGAGCCCAGCGGCCACGGGGCCGGCGGGCGCGCGGGAGCCGCGGCGGTCGAGACGGGAGCCGGGCACTCCGGCAGACCGTGGCGGCGGCGCGCCCCGGTCGCGGCGAAGTCATCGCACGGGACGCCGCCCGGTGCGCCGGAACCGTGCGGCCCCCAGGACCATCGCGGCGACGAAGACGGCCACGCCGACGATCAGGAGATAGAAGAGCCCGTCGGCGACCGCGCCGACGATGCCGAGGACGATCGCCGCGATCACGAGCAGCAGGACCCAGACCATCAGAGCCTCACTCCGCCGGTCAGCGCCGGGCCAGACGTCGCTCGCCGCCGGCCCCGGGCTGGTGCTCCAGTTCGTAGTGCGCGAAGACCTCCGGCTCCTGCTCGGCCGCCAGCACGCCGTCGGTCTCGATCGACGGAGCGTCCTTCACCGTGGACTTGTCGTAGGGGACCCGCAGGTATCCAGGACCGACGGTCGCTTCGCCGATGGGGACGAAGACCAGCCGGTGCCTGGTGGGGAGACCGACGGTGACCGTCGCGAACGAGGGTTCGTCGGTCGCGGTGTCCACGTAGACCGACTCGAGCGTGCCGATCTTCTTCCCGTCCGCGTCCACGACGTCGTGCTCGCGCCATTCCCGAATGTCGGCGATCTGGATCACCATCGGCCTCCGTTCTGCGACGTGACCTCCATCATGTGGCCCGAGGTGACATTCCGCCCGCAGGCAGCCCCGAGTCGGCCCGCTGGCAGCCCTGAGTCCGCCCGCAAGCAGCGCCGAGTCGGCCCGCAGGCAGCCCCGAGGAAGGAGCTGCCCCGAACGGGCAGGTGCGCCTGGCGTCCGTCACCACTCGGGGTGCACGTCATGGCTGTCGAAGCGGGACCCCCTGTCCGTGATCCAGGGCCGGAACCGGCCGGGCCCGGAGTCCTCGTGGGAGTAGGTCACCGGCTCCCCGGTCTCGTCGGTGACGATGACGGCTCCGGTCTTCTGCGCGCAGCGCAGCGCGTGGGTCCAGTGCCGGCCGCGATGGCCGGTGCGGTAGTCGGGGGGCTTGCATGAGGTCATCGCTTCTCACCGCCGTGTGAGGTCGCGTGCCTGCCGTACGTACGGGGGGGCAGGAGACCGATAAGTACTGAACATGCGCAGATACCCCATTTATGAAATTTTGAACATCTGGAGTTCATCGGCTGTCAGGCAGGCGGACTCCGGGTCCACCGCGATCGGTCGTGCAGCGTCGTACAGCCGGAGGAGAAGATGCCGTCATCCGTCTCGGTCCTCCTGTACAGCAGCAACGCCGACACCCGGGCGCAGGTCCGGACGGCCGTCGGCCGTAGCCCCGCGCCCGACATCCCACCGATCTCGTTCGTCGAGTGCGCCACCCTCCCCGCCGTTCTGCTGACCCTGGAAGCGAGCCGTATCGACGCCTGCGTGCTGGACGGAGAATCCACTCCGGCCGGCGGCATGGGGGTGTGCCGGCAGATCAAGAACGAGGTCTTCCAGTGCCCGCCCGTTCTGCTCCTGATGGGACGGCCCCAGGATGCCTGGCTGGCCACCTGGAGCCTCGCGGACGCGGTGATCACCCTGCCCCCGGACCCGGTGGAGATGGCGGCATCCCTCGCCGCGCTGCTGCGCACGTGAGGCCGGTGCAGGGCGCTTCAGGCTGAGGCGGCGCGCGTGAGGCCGAGGCCGTGCGCGTCGGGCCGCGTCAGGCCGTGCGGGGTGCGGCGACAGCGTCGTCCTCGCCGCTCTGTCGCCGGGCCGTGTCCAGGAGCCTGGCCCAGGACCGCACCGTCGGGCGACGCTTCAGCAGCCCCCGGCGCTCTCGCTCCGTCATGCCGCCCCAGACACCGTGTTCCACCCGGTGGTCCAGCGCGTAGGCGAGGCACGAGGCCTGCACGGGACAGCCGGTGCACAGTGCCTTCGCGCGGTTCTGGGCCGCGCCCTCGACGAAGAGCTCGTCCGCCTGCGCCGTCCGGCACAGCCCCGACGACATCCAGATCGTGTCCACGCGTCCCCCGGCATTCGTTCGCCCGCTCGGTGATGTTCGACTGGGCAGGCACGCTACGGAGGCAAGTGCCGCAGGTCTACGGCTTGTCCCACCGTTCGCCCTATCGGGTGATCTGGGAGGGGAGGTCCACGGGCCGATCCCCGCCGGATCGGGCCGTCGTGGGGCCGAACGCCGAGGAGCCCCGGCCGTGTCAGGCCGGGGCTCCTCGTAGGCCCGCACCCACCACTGGTGCGAGCCGGTGTTCACCTGCCGGGGCCGACGGATAGGGGATGTCCGAGGCCCGGCGAGTGAGCGGGTCCCATCCGCTCCCCGTCCGCATGCCCCCGATGCCCGAGCCCATGCACCCCGTACCGCTCTGAAAAGAGGCAGGTGTGAGGTGCGGTGCCGTGGGCAGGCGGGGGGTGACGCCGCCGGCCACGGACACCCCCCGAGCCGTGGACGGCGGCGACGGTCGGTGCGTGCGCCACCCGCGGTTCTCCCCTTCCCGCGGGTGGCGCCGCCCCCCCCGCTTCAGGCTTCAGGGGGTTCCAGGGCGCGAGGACACGTGAGGGCCGTGCAGGCCCGAGGTCGTCCAGGCGGACGGCTGCGTCGGGTACGAGGATCAGCTCCGGTTCGGTCAGGGCTCGGGTTCACCGGCTGGTCGCCGCGAGCGCTGAAACCGCCCGGCCCAGGCACGCAGAGCAGTGAGCACGTCCGTCACGAAACGGACGGCGCCTCGTAGGATCCCTCTCGTCAGGCCCGTATGCCGACCGGCAGACGCTCGACCGATCCGGCGTGCATCCGTGCCGTGGTCTCCCGGCGAACCACTGGGTGCGGCGCCTACGCAAGGGAGCCTGCCTGTGACCTCGTCCGACATCGCGATCTCCGCACAAGGCGTCGTGCGACGGTTCGGCGACCTCGTCGCGGTCGACGACGTCGACGTCGCCGTACGAGCCGGTGAGATCTACGGCTTCCTCGGACCCAACGGGGCCGGCAAGTCGACCCTCACCCGAGTGCTCTGCACACTGATCAACCCTTCGGCCGGCCACGCGGCCGTCGCCGGCTTCGACGTCACCACGCAGGCGGAACAGGTGCGACTGCGTGTCGGAGTCGCTCTGCAGGAAGCAGCGCTGGACGACCGGCAGACCGGCCTCGAGATGCTTCACCTGCAGGGCCGCTTCTACGGCCTGTCGCGTCCGGCCACCAGGGCCAGGGTCGCCGAACTCATGGAGCTGGTCGACATCGGTGACGCCCTGGGGCGGCGGGTCGGCACCTACTCGGGCGGTATGAAACGCCGGCTCGACCTGGCTCTGGCCCTCGTGCACGACCCCGAGGTGCTCTTCCTGGACGAGCCGACCACCGGGCTCGATCCGGTGAGCCGGTCGCGCGTCTGGCAGGAGGTACGCCGACTCAACACCGAGCTCGGCATGACCGTCTTCCTCACCACGCAGTACCTGGAAGAGGCCGACGCGCTCGCCCACAGGGTCGGCATCATCAATCGAGGCAGACTGGTCGCCGAAGGAACCCCGGCGGAACTCAAGCGCGACATCGGTACCGACGTGGTGATCGTGACGTTCGAGGGGTCCGTCGCCGAGGCCCGGAGCGTGCTGGACCGGCTCGACGTCGTCCAGCGCGTCGACCCCCGGGGCCAGACCCTCACCGTGAGCGTCTCCGACGGCCCCTCCGCGATCAGCCCGGTGGCCGTCGCACTGGCCGGCGCACCCGGCATCGTCGTACAGGAGATCTCCCTGCGCCGACCGACCCTGGACGACGTCTTCCTCTCCGTCACCGGCGAACGCATCACCACCCTCGGAACCGCCGCCGGCCCATCCGACCCCACCCGTACTCGCGGGAGCACCGATGACCACCGCTAGTCACGCCGGGGCGCGCATCGCACCGCACCGCGCCGGCTTCTTCCGGGACCTGACCTCCGTGGCCATCCGGGCGCTGCGCTCCATCCCCCGCGACCTGGAAACCGTCATTCCCGCCCTCATCGTCCCCGTCTTCTTCTTCGTCGTGAACGTCGGAGCCCTCGAACCGGTCGCCGAGAGCACGGGCATCACCGACTTCCGAGCCTTCCAACTCCCTGTCGCCATCGTCTTCGCCGTCACGGGAATCTCACGGGCCAGCGGACTCGTCACGGACATCAGCAGCGGCTACTTCGACCGGCTGCTGCTCACCCCTCTGCGACGGCCCGCCCTGCTGCTCGGCCTCATGGTCGCCGACCTCGCCCTCGTCATGGCGCTGTGCATCCCGGTCCTGATCCTGGGTGTCGCGGTCGGCGTCCGCTTCAGCTCCGGGCTCCTCGGCGCGCTCGTCTTCGTCGTGATCGCCGGACTCTGGGGCCTGGCCTTCACCGGCTTCCCGTATGCCATCGCGCTGCGTACCGGCAGCCCCGGGGCGGTCAACTCGTCCTTCCTGCTGTTCTTTCCGTTCGCCTTCCTCACCACCTCGTTCCTGCCCGAGCAGGCCCTCAGCGGCTGGCTCGCCACCATCGCCGACTACAACCCCGTGACCTACCTCCTGGCGGCCCTGCGCTCGCTCCTGAGCTCCGGATGGGTCTGGGACGACCTCTGGCCCGGGCTCCTGGCCATCCTGGGCGTGGGCGCCTTCAGCTTCGTCCTGGCGTTCACCGCTCTGCGCGGCCGCGTCTCACGCGGCTGAGCGCACGCGCGAGGCCGGGGGAGCGGCGGCTGCCCCCCCGCCTCGTCCGCTCTCCGCACGGATACCTGCCTAGGGCCGTCCCGGAGCGTACGTACCGAAGCTCCACTCGTGGCCTTCCGGATCGAGCACGCGGGCCCGCGTACTGCCCCACTCCGTCTCCTCGGGAGGAAACACGGACCGCCCGCCGGCCCGTACCGCGCGCTCGTGCAGTGAGGCGACGTCGGGGGTGGAGAGATAGATTCCGGCCCCGGTCGACCACCCCTTGAGCGCGGGGACGTCGTAGTCCGCGTCCGCACTCGCGACCATCACCACGGCGTGGCCCATGCGAAGCTCGGCATGCAGGACGCGACCGTTCTCGGCCTCCTGCCGCGCCAAGGTGACGAACCCCAAGGCCTCCAGCCAGCTGATACCCGCGGGAGCGTCGGAGTAGCTGAGGTATGCGTGAAGGGCGGTGCCTTCCTCTTCTTCGTCCATGGCTCGGCTCCTGCGTCTCGGGGGAGGCTGAGAGTCCCCGGATCGATGCATCCGCGCACGCCGGAGTCCGCTGCGCGCACGCCGAGGATCCGCGGATGCAGCCGTCGACTGCTCTTCCTGGCTCCTCCCCAGGCCGGATGCACCACCACGTGGCGGCCTCCGGTCCACGACGGTGAAGCGTGATGCCGCTCCACCGGCACCGCGCACCTGGAGCCCTCGCCGGACCGGCGGGCTCTGCGCGTGGTCCGCCGGCGCTCTGGGACTCCCCGCGCGCCCATGAGACACCCGTGGTCGCCGTCGAGGCCGTCGCTCAACCGCCCGGGCGGGTGCGCCGGATGCCGGCCATCAACTGGGGGCCGCTGTGGCGGCGTACAGGTGTGCGGTGGAGGTGCGGGGGCATGCGGACGGCATCGACGGAGAGGAGCTCCTCATGCTCGGCGCGGTCGCCGCCCTACTGTTCTTCATTTCCTTCCTGATCAACGCCGCGGACATCGGCACCAACGACGTGTTCACGTCGACGAACGTGATGCTGCTCGGGCTCACGGCCCTGGCCCTGCACCTCGCGGGCGTGGGAGCCGGCGGGTCTCACCACACCTCCAGACGCAGGCCCTGGTCCCGTTCCTGACCGGGACCCAGCCGTCGGCGTCCCGTGTGAACGGACCGCCGGCGGCATCCGGTCCACACCGGCGGCTCCAAAGCCGGAGGGGCGAGCACCCGGACGGTGCTCGCCCACGGTCTCCCCGGGATCAACGGCCCTTGGAGGTCTCGGCCTTGTGGAGTCGCGCCGCCCAGACCACGAGCGGGACCTGGAGGGGGAGCCTGGCCAGCGCGGCGGCCCGGAGCGGGGCGGGCCGGTGGCGCCAGTCGTACGCCATCTTCACGTTCGCCGGGAACACGGCGGTGAACAGCCCTGCCGCGGCCAGCGCGCCCGTGCCGCGCGTCCGCGGGTGGGCGACTGCCGCGCCGACGGCGATCTCCGCGAGCCCGCTCAGACGGGTCCACGTCCGCGGCGAACCGGGCAGGGCCCGTGGCACGATCGCATCGAACTGTCGTGGAGCGACGAAGTGAGCCACGCCGGCCCCGATCAGCAGACCACTGAGCAGTCGAGCGGACGTCGTGGTATCAGCCATGCCGTGTCTCCCTCACCGATGGGCGCGCCCCGTGCGGGCTCCTGCAAGTTACCCGATAGTAAGGAGTGGTGTGGAGGACGGGGCAGGTCGGGACTGCCCCGATCCTGTCCGGGGTGAGCGACGGCCTGTCCGCGCAACCCCGGCTCATCTCACGCGCAGGACGAGGCCGCCCGCGCGACGGACGCGGCACCACGGGGCGAGGTCCATGCGAACACCCGGTCAGAGCCATCGAAGTCGCACCGCCATCACACGACCGGGGGACAGTCTGCGGGGGCCACAGGATGAAAGGCTGCTGACCGACAGGGATTGTCGACACTGCCTGTGAGGCTTCATGTCCGGAACGCCGTCCTCCATCGACCCGACCAAGCCCAGCATCGCCCGCGTGTATGACGCCTTCCTCAACGGCACCGACAACTACGAGGTGGACCGCGAAGTGGTCCGGGGCGTGATGAAGGCCGCCCCCGAAGCAGCGGACCTGGCAGTGGAGAACCGCGCCTTCCTGATCCGCGCCTGCCGGTTCCTGGCCGGCCAGGCGGGTGTCACCCAGTTCCTGGACTGTGGCTCGGGCCTTCCGACCGCGGAGAACACCCACCAGGTGGTGCAGCGCGTCGACGTGGACTCACGCGTCGTCTACGTCGACAACGACCCCATGGTGCTCGCTCACAGCCGCGCACTGCTGGAGGGGAGTCGGACCGCCGTCGTCGTCTCCGAGGACATCTTCGAGCCGGAGCGGCTGCTCGCGAACGAGGTCGTGCGCTCCCACCTGGACTGGGACAAGCCGATCGCCCTGCTGCACATGGGCACGCTGCACCACTACAACGGCGAGACGACCCGTACGCGCAAGGACATCATGCGGGCGTACGTCGATGCTCTTCCTTCCGGTTCCTACGTGGCGCTCAGCCATTTCCTGGACCCGGAGGACGAGTACAGCGAGACCGCCCGAATGATGGAGAACATGTTCCTTCACAGCATGATGGGCAGCGGAACCTTCTCGACCGCGGACGAGTTGACGGGCCTGTTCGACGGTCTGGAGATGGTCGACCCGGGACTGGTGCGCTGCGCCGACTGGCGGCGGGACGATCCCCAGACCGTGCAGAACGCGGCCCAGCGGTGCATCGCCGGTGGCGTCGCCCGCAAGCCGTAAGGCGTGAGCTGTGAGCCGATCGTGCTGATGGCCGAGTCCGGTTTGCAGCACGCCATGGTCATACCCACCGTGCCGACGCCGACCGGGGTGCACCCTGTCGGCGTCGTGTCGCTGTCCCTCGAGGAAGTCTCCCGTCCGGATCCATGGGTCCCGGAGGTGCCGACGCGCGAGCTGGGCGTGGGTGCGTACCGTACTGAGCACGTCCGACGCGACGGAGGCATACGAGACTGCGGCCACCACCTTTCCGGACGGCCGGGTGCCGCCTTCGCGCTCGGCCATGGGTTCGTCCGCACCGCCGAGTTCTGGCGGAAGGTGAAGACCGGACGCGCCCGCGACGTCTCCTTCGTGCTCGACGAACTGTTCGGCAGTAAACCGCCGTGGGCAGGCGCTGTCGCGCTGGCCCCTGACCGGATCGGCATGGCCGGGCATTCCGCGGGCGGAGCGGCCACGATCGCGGCGATGGTCGCGGACGCGCGCATACGTGCGGGCTGCGATGTGGACGGCAGCACCGACCCTCTGATTCCGGACACCGGCCTGGGCCGTTCCTGTTCCTCGGCCGGGACGGCCAGTACTCTCCCGGCGACGGATCCGCTGCGGACACCTGGGCCCGGGACTGGCCACTCCTGACCGACTGGAAGCGCTGGCTGGTGGTGGCGGGCGCCAAGCATCCGTCCTTCACCGACCTCGGCCTCCTGGCCGATCAGCTCGGACTGCCACTGGGCGCGAGCACTTCGGGGCTGCGCACCATGGAGATCACCCGCACCTACCTGCGCGCCTTCTTCGACGAGCACGTACGCGACGTCCGGGGGACACCGTTCGACCGTCTGCACGCGGAGCACCCCGAAGTGCGATCCTGCCTGCCGCTCGACCGCCCGCCACGGATCACGAGCGGGCCGGGTGCTCCCTGAAGGGAGCCTCCGGCCCGCTCGGGCGATCTGGAGACGATCACTGCGGCCTGGAGAGGATCACTGCGATCTGGAGACAATCAGCGCGATCCGGCGAAGGTCAGTTGATCGTCCACAGCTGGAGCGTTGATCCGCTGTCGGCCTGCTGTGTCACGAGGGCGCCGCTCGCGGCGGACGAAGTGGTCAGGAGCAGTCCGCTCAGCGCCGACGTCACCTTGTAGGCCCCGTTGGCCTGGCGGGTGGCGTTCCAGCGCTGGTTGGCGGCGCCGGTGCAGGTCCACTGGACCACCCTGGCACCCGCCGCGGTCGACGAGCCTTCGACGTCGGCGCAGAGCCCGGACTCGACGTTGGCGATCTCATAGGAACCGTCGGTCCGCTGGGTGAACCTCCAGTTCTGGTTGGCGCCCCCGGTCGGCGTCCAGGTGATCAGCTGGGTTCCCGACGTGGTGCTGTGGTCGGGGTCGTCGAGGGCCTTGCCGTTGGCGACGAGGGTGTGGATGCCGTTGAGCGTGGTGGGTGCGGTTCCCGTCGGGGTGAGGGTCAGCACTTGCTCGTCGGCCGTGCGGGTGCCTCCGACGGCGTTGCCGGTGGCGTTGGTCCAGGTACGGGTGGGGGTGGTCTCGGCGAGCCGGCTCGCGGTGCCTGACAGGCCGATCACGAGGCCGCTGTAGCGGTTGACCAGGCGGTACGTGCCGGTGGCGGAGTCGTCGGCGGCGGAGGCGCCGGGGATGACCCACCACTGCTGGCCGACGGTGGGTCCGCCGACGGGCGCCGCGGTGACGGTCGGCTTGGCGCCCCAGGCGCGGCCGGTGTTGGCGGAGGAGTCCACGCCCAGGAGCTGGCCGGTGGACGCGTTGACGATCCGGTGCGATCCGTCCCCGTTGGCCTTGAAGACCCACGACTCCAGGGCGGAGCCCGTGGGGGCGCCGACCGAGGTGGTGGTGGAGCCGCCGGCCACCTGGGCGAGGGTCCGGCCCCCGGCGCTGGCGATCCGGTAGGCGGAGGCCGGGTCGATCGGTACGGAGGGAGCGGAACTGTTGATGGTCAGGTTGACGTACTCGCCGGAGGATCCGTTCGAGCACCCGAAGGAGCAGTAGGAGCGGAAGTCCTTGCCGACGATGCCGGAGCTGGTCTTGTTCGCTCCGTCGAGGAACCAGCGGTACCAGGAGGCGTTCTTGTACGTGCCGGTGTCACCGAGACGGAACCACTTCTGCTTGGTGAGGTCGTCGGTGGCGTAGATCTCCTGGGACGCGTTGCCGCTCTGGTCGACGTTCTGCGGCTCGCCGATGTAGAGCCCGAGGTACGCGTTGTAGGTGATGTCCATGACGAACAGCGGGGACGTGGCCGGCATGGTGCCTGCGGCCACCTGCTGGCTGATGGTGCCGGAGTTGAGCGGGCTGTACTCCTTGTTGGTCGGCGTGTAGCCGGTGGTGCTGGAGGCGCCGACGGGCACCATGTTGCTTTCCCTGCCGCCCTTGCCGGGCTGCGACCAGCTGCCGTCGTACCACTTCTGCCAGGACGCGGGTGCCATCTTGCCGGAGATCGGCGCGCGGGCCACGTGGCTGTAGAAGGCCCCCCAGCTGCCTCCCTTGTTCACGATGCGCGAGCCGTAGAAGGCGTAGAAGTAGCCGGACGCGGTGTCGACGAAGAGCCGCTGGTCGCCGTCGCCGTAGTCGTACGTCTGCTGGGGGAAGGCCGAGGTGTCGCCGCGGGTGGTGCTGTAGGGGGAGGTGATGACGTGGTCCTTGATCGACCACGTACGACCCTGGTCCTTGGAGACCGCGTAGTCGATGGCGTCGAAGTGCAGGCCGTCGCCGAAGGGCTGCGGGGTGAACTCGTTGTGGACGAGGCCGTACCAGTCACCGGTGTCCGGATCGACCCAGACACCGGCCAGGTCGCAGTAGTTCTTCTGGGCGTAGCCCGACCCGGTCGGCGCGTAGGACGCCTCGACGCCGGTGGGGCTGTTGTTGCAGCGCCAGGTGGTGTCGTTGTTCTTGTCGTTGGCGTTGGCCGGGTTGACGGCGTCGCTGATCGCGGGGGAGCGGGTCGCGGTGTCGAGGTTCGAGCCGGTGTAGAACTCCCACTTGCGCGGGTCGCTCGCCCCGTAGAGGGCGTGGGACTGCTGGTAGTAGAAGGTGCCGTCCTTGTCGATGTACGGCGCGGCGGGCGTGTCCGTCGGGTGGGTCCAGGACCCCTTGGACCCGACGGAGACGCTGTACGTGGCCGCCTCCGGCGCTGCGGAGGCCGAGCCCGGGAGCAGGGCGCCGACACCTGCCGCGGCGACGGTCAGCGCGACTGCCGCGCCGACCAGCCTTCGTCTGGGAGCTGACACGAGGACTCCTCGTCGTAGTGGGGGATGGGGTGTACGCGGGGGATGCCGGCGTCCGCGGGAGAGGGGCGGCGGCGGAGCCAGGTGCGGCGCCCCGTCCGGTGGGGACGGAACGCGACCGTCCGTGGTGACCTGCCCAGGCCCGTGGGGGGACCTGGTGGACGGGTGGACACGGGCGGCGAGGTGACACGTCCCGGGCAGCTCCGGGTCATCGGCGGGTGGACCGGATCGCGGGCCTGCCGACATGAGGGAACGTAGGGCTCCTTTGACCGGTAAAACAAGGCTCTTGTCAAAAATTCCAGCACAACCAAACGGATCCGCACACTGGGCGTGATGCTCGCAACCACCAGTGCTCTGGGCCGCGTTGACCGGAGTGCGGAGCCCGGTTACCTTTCCGACCTCGGCTCCGAACGGTCGGATGAGGTTCCTCATGGTGACGATGCAGGACGTGGCCCGGCGAGCCGGTGTGACGAAGCAAACCGTTTCGAACGTCGTCACCGGCCGGGTGGGCGTCCGCCCGGACACCGCTGCGCGCGTCCGAGTGGCCATCGACGAACTCGGCTACGTGCCGAACCTCGTGGCCAGGTCCCTGGCCACCGGGAGCACGCGCACGGTCGGCCTGTTCGTCCCCACGGTCGGCACCGCGTTCTACGCGGCCCTGGTGGAGGAGGTCGAGGACGCGCTCGACGAGCACGGTCACCACCTCCTGCTGTGCACCACGCGCAGGAGCGGTGACCGGGCCCGCCGACATCTCGCGGGGCTGACGAGCCGCTCGGTCGACGCCCTGCTCGTCGCGGGCGACCAGGACCTCCTCGACCACCTGCCTCTGCTCTCCGGCGCACGCTTCCCGGTGGCCCTGTGTGCGTGGGAGACCGACGCGCCGGAGGGGTTCCCGGTGGTGACCGTCGACTACGAGAAGGGCGGCCTGCTGGCGGGCCGGCACCTCCGCGACCTGGGACACGAGCACGTCGTGGTCCTCGCGAGCCCCGCACACGCCCGGCGCGTCGAGGGCTTCAAGAGAGCGTTCACGGAGCAGGGCGACGCGGAAGTCGGAGGAGACAGGGTGCACTTCGTCCACGAGTCGTCCTTCCGGGCGGCGTTCGACGCGGCCCGGACCGCCCTGGACGCGCATCCCGAGGTGACGGCGCTGTTCGCGACGCATGACGTCCTGGCGAGTGGAGCGCTCGAGGCCGCCCAGGCGGCCGGCCGCTCCGTACCCGACGACCTGTCCGTGGTCGCCTACGACGACTGCCCAGCCGGACCGTCCTCCCGGCCGGCGTTGACCAGCGTGGTCCTGCCCCGACGCCAGATGGCGCGAAACGCGGTGACCCTCTTGCTCGACGCCGCGGGCGGCCGGGAGCCGTCGGTGCGACACCGCATGCTCCCGCCGGAGCTGGTCGTCCGGGACAGCAGCGGCCCGGCCGCGAGGCGGTCGGCCGACGTCCGGTGAGGTTCGGGGTGAGCGCCGCCGCGGAGCGGTTCCTGATTCGGGGTGCAGAACGCCGACGGGGGACGAGGGTTCGGGCCCGAGGACCCCAGCGACCTCGCGAGCATCCGCTCCTTCACGCTCGCCGTGTCTGCCCTGGGCCGGGACTGGTCAGGGTCAGGACGTGGTGAACCGCCACCTGAGGGGCGTCATGGGCTGTGGCGCCCCGCCGATCGCCCGAGCTGCCCAGCAGCTCCGGTGGGCAGCGACTGCCTCAGTGCCGTTCCGCCAGGCCACGGCCGTGGCTTCAACGGTCACAGGCCGGCGATGTCCCTGGCCTTCTTGAGCGCGGAGTCGACGGCGTCGACCACGGCGTTGTGCTGCCTCGCGCGCGCTGCCCGGTCGGCCGGTACCAGCTGCGCGGCGACCTGCACGGCGTAGGCGTCGGGGTCGCCGAAGGCGGTCCGCGGGTGCTCTCCCGTGTCCGCGCAATGGGTCGTGACGTTCTTGACGGCCTGGAGCACGACTGCTCGATCCACGCCCGGCTGCATGGCCAGCCGGACCTGGAACCGCGCCAACCACTTCTCCCGGTCCTTCTCCCTCGCCGCGTCCGTACTCTGGTCCCTCTTCGCCACGTGCTCTCCCGGTGATCGCCAGCTGTCTCTCATGGAGTCAGACGCGGGTGCGTCGAGGTGGGTTGCGCGAGCCGGCAGCTGATGCGTCGCACGAGCCGGGCTTCGCGGTCGTACGGTCCGCGAAGCCTCACGGGTTGCGGGTGGAACGTGGCTGGTGGCCGTCGGCGACACGGCGAGGTGGGAGAGCGGGCTGCTGAACCAGGCTTCAAGCGGCCGTAACCCGCAGGGGGCGCACGGATGAGGTGTGGGCCAGGGTGGCACGGCTCGTGCCGACGTCGACGGTGTAGGCGTTCAGGGTCACCTGCGTCTCGGTCACCTTGGCGATCATGAATCCGTGCTGTGAGAAGTCCTGCCAGCGGGCCGGGGTCGAGCCGTGTGCCTGTCCGTCGCCCGTCTTGCCGGCGGCGCCGCAGACGATCTGCCGGGTGCCCCGGCCGGCGGCCGTGGGTTCCAGCACCTGGAGCGTGTGGTCGTGTCCGGACAGGATCAGGTCGGCCCGTCCGCAGACGACCTCCTCGTACAGTTCCTTGAGGTGGATGCCGCGTGTGTAGTGTCCGACGAGGAATCCGTCGTAGCGCCCGGCGTTGCCGTGCTGGCCGTTGTTCAGATACGGGTGGTGGCCGAGCACGACCTTCCACCTGGCCTGGGACCGGGACAGCGCGTCGTCGAGCCAGCGGCGCTGCTCGCGCATGTACGGGCCGTCCCACTTGTAGTACGAGTCGGTCTGCGTGACGGTGGAGGCCACGGGGTTCGTGTCCAGGGCGAAGAACTCCACGAGCGGCGTGGCACCCCCAGGGGCGGCGGGGACGGCCACCGAGTAGTACCGGGACGGCATGTACCACCGGGGGGAGGTCGCCGCGTAGGCCACCTCGCGGTCGCCGCGGGACGGGTCGCCGCCGCTGCCGGGGATGATGCCGGAGCAGTCGTGGTTGCCGAGCACCATGAGCCAGGGGACGTCGATACCGGTGTTGGGCTGCTCGAACTTCGTGGCGAACTCGGAGTCGTGGTCGGACTCGGGACCGTTCTCGTAGATGTTGTCGCCGAGCCCGACGGCCAGGCGCACGTCCTCGGCCGCGCAGATCTGGCGTGCGGCCGCGGCCACCGCGTACTGCGCGGCCTCCCCGGTCCCCGCGTCGCCGGTGATCAGCACCGACAACGCGCCGTCGCGGCCCACTCCGGCGGGAAGCGGGAACTTCCCCGGGCCGTCCGCGAGGGCCGGGCCGGCCACGGCCCGCCCCGGCAGTGCGGCGAGCGTGGCACCGGCCACCATCGAGGCCAGCAGGGTCCGCCGGGGCAAGGCGGGCCGGTCGGTGCGTCGGCTCGGGAGCCCCAGGCTCCTGGCCCACTGAGTCTCCGTCAGATCCGCCTTCTCGGGTATCGCGTCGTCTCCACACATGCCATCTGTTGTCCCACAAGGGAGCGGCACGATCAGTACGAAAAGATGAACGTTGTTCACCTGTGACCCAACGGCTGGTGGGAGCCCGGGATCGCCACGCGGTTCACCACCGTCCCCACGGGCTCCGGCAGGTACGCCACGTCAGCGCGCGCCTCGGCCGAATTCGGGCCGCTGTCCAGCGGCCGAACAGGCCCGATGGGGCGCCCGTCGCTGGGCGCGATACGCCCTCGTAATCGAAAGCGTCACTGCGCTGCCACGTCTTGCGATCGGTGGCCAGGACGGTCATCTGTCGATGATCCAAAGGTTTGTCCGTAACTGCTGGTTGTCATTGGGGAAGTTCACGCAGGTCCCGGATGTACCAGTCGAACCGTCTGCCGTCCTCGCTGTGCGGCTGCTTGCCGCGGGTGAATCCTGCCCGCCGTGCGACTACGGCGGACGCGGGATTCTCCGGGTCCACCTGGATCACCGCTTCCTCGCCGCCCTCAGTGGCCGCGTACTGGGACGCCAGGAGCACCGCGCGGGTAGCCAGGCCACGCCCCCTCCAGGAGGGATAGAGGCCGTAGGCGACGTTCACCTGGCCGGGAGCCAAGTCCTCTCCTGCGAACCGCAAGTCGATCGTCCCCGCGAGCGCCTCGCCGGTGCCCACGCGGATGCCGAAAGCGCGGAGCGGGGCAGCCCTCAGGCATGGACGGCTCCCGTGGAAATCGCGCTCTCACGGAGGGTGGCCAGTGCCGTGCTCCGAGGTCGTTTCAGATGGCGAGGCGGAAGCGACCGCGGCGCCTACGCGGAAGTCCAGCCGTCCGCGTTGGAGTACGACTCGTAGCTGTACTGGGTGCTGCGGTCCCATGCGCCGCCCGTCAGGTGCTGGTAGGCCTTGTCGGGTACGTAGAGCAGGGCCTCGGCCCAAACGAGGCCGTTGGCGTACGGCACGAAGAGCTCAGGGTCTCGAAGTACGCTCTCGTAGGCCTCATGGCCGGCTGCGACGACAGCCGCCCGGGTGTAGAGGAACTGATCGCTCGACAGGCCATCCCCGTATTCCTTGCGGTCCAGCCTGTACAGGGCCCAGGAGAGCTGCTCGGCGAAGCCGACCACGTCGGACACGGGGCCGTTCGTCAGGCTAGCCGTCAGGGCGGCGGCGAGCTGATCACCCTCGGGATCGGGGACAGCGGGGCTGCACGCTTCGATGAGTTGCCAGAAGGCGTTCTCGTTCATGCCGGAGAGCATGGTGGAGGGGTGTGACAAGTCTGGGTGCCAGGCGCTCGCCCTGCGTACTGAACTCGAAGGGCTGATGTCGAAACCGGGCGCCCGCCACGAGTCGCCTGCCTCGTGGGCCTGCGGGTGTGGCCAGGGCAGTCGTCCGGAAGAAGATCCGTCCGTGAGTCGGCCCCCGCCGCAGTCACCGAAGCCCGAGTTCTCTCCCGCGGTCGATTCAACGAGGGCCAGGTACGTGAACAACGGTCCCGGCCTTTTCACTCCAGTGCGTGGCTGCCGTAGCTCGTGGTGCCGGCGCGGAACGCCGAGGACTGCGCTCGCCGTGTGTGGCGCGATATTGGCTGATAGTGGTGTGGGCTGGGGTGAACTGGTGGCTACGTGCTGGTAACTTACGCGAGTTGATCAAGGTCGAGGCCCCCTCTGCGGCGCGCCATCGGCCTGAGCCACCCCCCCAAAGCAAGGAACAGAACCACCTTGGCACGCACTCTGCGCACGATGGCCCTGCCTCTCGCGCTCTCCAGCATCCTGCTGTCCACCGCGCCCGCGCTCGCCGCCGCGCCCACCCCGCACCTCGACGGCGTGGAAAAGTCTCTGCGGCAGGTCTCTCCCGGCCTGGAAGGCACCGTCTGGGAGCGCACGGAGGGCAACCGCCTCGGCCCCTCCGCTCCCGGCGGCGCCGACTGGCTGCTGCAGACCCCCGGCTGCTGGGGTGATGCCACCTGCGCCGACCGCTCCGGCTCGCGTCGTCTGCTGGAGAAGGTACGCGAGGACATCGCCGCGGCCCGCCACAGCGTGGACATATCCACGCTGGCCCCGTTCCCCAACGGTGGCTTCCAGGACGCGATCGTGGCCGGTCTGAAGGAGGCGGCGCAGAAGGGCAACCGGCTCCAGGTCCGCATCCTGGTCGGCGCCGCGCCCATCTACCACGCCAACGTCATCCCGTCCTCGTACCGCGACGAGCTGGTCACGAGGCTCGGGCCCGCGGCGGCGAACATCACCCTCAACGTCGCGTCGATGACCACCTCGAAGACCGGGTTCTCCTGGAACCACTCCAAGCTCGTTGTCGTGGACGGCACTTCGGTGATCACCGGCGGCATCAACAGCTGGAAGGACGACTACCTCGACACCGCCCACCCGGTGAACGACGTCGACCTCGCCCTCTCGGGTCCGGCCGCCGGCTCCGCCGGGCGTTACCTCGACACGCTGTGGGACTGGACCTGCCGCAACAGGACCAGCTGGACCAGCGTCTGGTTCGCCTCCTCCAACGGCGCGGGCTGCCTGCCCACGCTGCCCCGCCCCGCCACGCCGCCGGCCGACGGTGACGTCCCCGCCCTGGCCGTCGGCGGCCTCGGTGTCGGGATCCGCCAGAGCGACCCGTCCTCGTCGTTCCGGCCCGTCCTGCCGACTGCATCCGACACCACCTGCGGCATCGGCGTGCACGACTACACCAACACCGACCGGGACTACGACACGGTCAACCCGGAGGAGACCGCCCTCCGCGCTCTCGTCGCGAGCGCCACCGAGCACATCGAGATCTCGCAGCAGGACATGCACGCGACCTGCCCGCCGCTGCCCCGCTACGACGTCCGGCTCTACGACACCCTCGCCGCGAAGCTGGCCGCCGGAGTGAAGGTACGCATCGTGGTCAGCGACCCCGCCAACCGCGGCACCATCGGCAGCGGCGGCTACTCGCAGATCAAGTCCCTGTCCGAGGTGAGCGACGCCCTGCGCGGGCGCCTGAAGGCCCTGACCGGCGACGAGCCGAAGGCGCGGGCGGCCATGTGCCAGAACCTGCAGCTGGCGACCTTCCGCGCTTCCGAGAAGCCGACCTGGGCGTACGGCAAGCCGTACGCGCAGCACCACAAGCTGGTCTCGGTGGACGACGCCGCCTTCTACATCGGCTCGAAGAACCTCTACCCCTCCTGGCTCCAGGACTTCGGCTACGTGGTGGAGAGCCCCGCGGCTGCCCGCCAGCTCGCGGACGGGCTCCTCGCCCCGCAGTGGAAGTACTCGCAGACGGCCGCAACGTACGACTACACCCGCGGCATCTGCCAGGGCTGACACCCCCGGACGCTCGATCTTCGGAGCGGATCGCGAACGCGAGCATCTGAGGAGTCCCAGGGACTGCTGAGGAGCCGCACCGTGGGGCAGTTCTCCCGGCCGGTCCGCGTTCCGCCCCGAGGTGACGGCCGTTCCCGAGGACGACCGCCTGCCCCACCGTCAGCGGGGTCGATCAGCCAATGGTCATCGTCAGCAACGCAGGCGCCGCCGTGGGGCCTTGCTGCCGGTGGGGTCGACGCTGTTCGGTGGGGTGTCACACGGGTTCGGTAGTGTCGGGGCATGTCCAGTCCTGGAGACGTGCCGCCGGAGATCCTGAAGAGGGTTCGGTCGATCTGCCGGCAGCTGCCCGAGTCCTACGAGGAACCGGCCTGGGTCGGTGTGCGCTGGCGGATCCGTACGCGGACGTTCGCTCACGTCTATGCGCCGGACGTGGATCGCTCCCCGGTCTACGCCCCGTATGCGACCGAGGGCCAGGCACCGGTCGTGATGACGTTCCGGGCGTCCGACGACGATCTGCTCGGCCTGACCGCGCCGGGGTTCCCGTTCTTCCGCGCCCACTGGGGCCGTGACGTCGTCATCGCTGTGCTCGGTGACCACACCGACTGGACCGAGCTCGCCGAACTGATCACCGACAGCTACCGGGGCATGGCTCCGAAGTTCCTCGCCGCCCGGCTTCCCCTCCCGCCACCGGTCGGTTGAGCCCTGTTCCGTCTTGCCGTAGATCGACCGCCGCCGCCACGTTCACGGTGCGCATCCCCATCCTTGTGGCTGACGCCCGGTCAGGGCGCGGAACCTGAACCGGACCCGGCCGCCGCCACACCGGCGCGGACGCCCCCGGCGAACGGGAGGTCCGCATGGCTGGCCAGCCAGGTCTCCGCCATCCGTACGAGGGACGCCCTCTCGCCCGCCGGGAACGACGGAAGGGCGAGCAGGACCTCGAGAACGAGGAACGCCTTGGGAATCTTGTGGTGCAGCTCGAGCCATCGGAGCGCGCAGTCCACGGCGCGCGAGCGCTGGTCCGCGTCGAGGGCGGGATGGCGCAGCAGGCCCCTCAGGAGGGAACCGGACTTGGTCGACGTGTCGGTGGTCATTCGGTTCAGGCCGATGTCGATGCCGGCGCGTTCCTGTGCGGCCGTCAGGTCCGGGCGGGTGAGGAACGAGGCGAGCACGGCCCGTTGGGTCTTGCCGCCGTGGGAGGGCAGCCATCGCAGACTGACCTCGGCGACGGCCTGGGCCCGCGCCGGGGTCAGACCTTGGCGCTGGCTCAGCATCAGGGCCATGACCTCGTAGTCGTGCGAGTGCGCCATGAGGTGGACGAACCCGTGGTCGAGCGCCGTCCGGAGCTGCTGCGCTGTCAGCCCGGGCAGGCGCAGAAGGGCGCTGAGGAGGCCCGCGAAGCCTTCGGGTCCCTGACGGTCCTCCAGCCACGCGAAGGCGTGGGTGACCGTGGCGCGCGCCTGCTCCGGGCTGAGCTCTTCGTGGTGCAGGAGCAGCCGTTGGAGCACCTCCGGGGCGACGGCGCCGTCAGGCGCTGAGGCCAGCTGGTTCAGGAGGGGAGCCGCCGCGTCCCGCGTGTCGTCGTGGGCGAGCAGGGCGTGCACGACCTGGGAGCGTTTCTGGGCGTCGGTCCCGGCGGCGCCGTGGGCGAGCCACGACCGTGCGATGTCGGCCGCCCTGCGCTTCAGCTTCGGTGGGCAGCGCTCGTCGATCAGGAGGCAGCGCAGGACGCGGCCCGTACTCACGTGTCCGTGCGACGACTCCAGCCACTCCACGGTCAGGCGGAACAGCTCGGTCCTGGCGGTCTCCGGCAGGAGGTCGCACTCCAGCAGGACGCACACGGAAGGGCCCACGTCCGTGCCGGTCCTCATGGCAGCGCGCACCCAGGCGAACGCCC
The DNA here is from genome assembly GCF_042733785.1 of Streptomyces sp. NPDC059695. NCBI lineage: Bacteria > Bacillati > Actinomycetota > Actinomycetes > Kitasatosporales > Streptomycetaceae > Streptomyces > Streptomyces sp. NPDC059695. The sequence goes on from NZ_JBHWFF010000007.1 coordinate 185,365, forward strand.
TGGCGACGGCCTCCTCGTGGACGGCGGCGTCGACGTCCTGACGCTGGAGCAGATCACGGGTCACGGCACCGACCCCGCCGGTGCGGAAGGGCGTCACCCACCCCAGGGCCGTCTGCGTCACCCGCGCCAGCCGGGCGGGCGGATGGTCCATGGTCAGCATGCGTTTGAGCAGCGTGGGCGTGTGGCGCCAGTCGGGCCGGGACGGCACCCAGCTCAGCGTGCTCTCGACGACCCGGTCCTCGGCCTCCGCCGGGAGGTCCGTACGGGCCAGCAGCGCGCGGAGGAGGAGCTCGGCATCGGTCTGCCGCCCGCGGCGAGAGAGCCAGTCGAGGCATGCCTCGACCAGGGCGGACGAGGGCTCGCCCGAAGCCCGCAGGGCGGAGGACAGGAAGGGCTGAGCCACGAACTCGTCCTCGGCACGGGCGAGCCAGGGTGTCACGAGCGCGTTCCACACGGAGGGCGCGGAGCGCTGCCAGGGCTCGCTGGTCAGCAGGGCCAGCAGCGCGTGCTCACCGTCGCGGCCGGCGGGCTCCAGCAGCCGCCCGAGGACGTCGGCGTGCGCGGTCAGCCACTCACCGCAGAACCGGTCCAGCGCGGCGGCCTGATGGGTGGGTCCGTGGGAGGTCAGGTCGGCGGCGAGGCGCCGGAGATGGCCGGTGAACACGGCGAAGGTTCGCGGATGCCGCGCGACCGCGGTGAGCAGGGGCTCCGCGGAGGGCTGGTGGACACTCCATCCGGGAGCGGGCATGAGTGACTGCATCAGCAGTTCGTCGGTGACGATGTCGTGGACGACCACCAGCCGTCCGTCGGCCTCGTCCAGCCAACCCAGCGAGATCAGAGTGTCGACGACGTGGCGCCCGGTGTAGCGCCTGCCCTGCTCTCCGGCCGCCGCGAGCAAGGTGTCGACCGTCCGCTCGACGACCTGGCGGGGTTGCGGGGTGGACACTGCCGCCACGGCGAACGCCAGCTGCCCCACACCGGGGATCGCCATGTCCAACGGCGAGGCCGAGCCGTCGAGGCCCGTCGCGAGTGCGTCCCGCCGCATGCCTTCCCGGAGCCATGCCAGCAGTTCGCCGGGACGCACCGAGGCCGTCACGGTGAGGGGGAGCCGCCCGAGCCCCTGCTCCTCGATCGCGCGGGCGATGAGCAGGGCGGTGACGGGACGGCGCCCGCAGAGCCTGGACAGTTCCTCCAGTCCCCAGTGGCGTACGGCATCGGGGGCCGCGTGCCGCAGGACCTGGGTGATGATCGCGGACTGGTGCGGCCAGTCGTCCCGTACGAAGACGTCGTCGAGCACACGTGCGCTGCCGCGGAGATGGACCGAGTGCCGCGAACCCGGCCGCACCGACGCCAGGCACGCCACCGTCACGCCGCGCCTGCGGGCGTCCGGGATCAGCACCTCGCCCAGTGCGTGCAGGTCCAACTGGGGGCAGGCGTCCAGGTAGTCCAGGACGAGCAGCACCCGGCCCCGTCCACCGGCCAGGACGGACGCCGCCACGTCGTCCGCGTCCACCGAGCTGTCCGCCTGGACGTGCAGCACGCGCCAGCCGGCGCGATCGGCCCGCTGCGCCACCTCGAAACAGGTCCTCGTCTTGCCCGATCCGGCCGGCCCGATCAGCAGGACCCCGCGAGGCCGATCGGCGGTGAGCCGGACGAAGAGACGGTCGGGGTGGGAGTCGTGGTCCGTCCCCGGGTGGACGAAGGGGAGCCGCTCCTGGTCCAGGTAGTTCCGCCGCCCGCGCAGATCCCTTACCACCTCGGCGTGCGTGCGGACTCGACGCCGGAGGTCGTAGCCCTCTGCCGGGGAGGCGAGTGGGCCGGACGCGACCCGGTCGACCCCGTGCTCGGCCAGGAGGCGCTCGAACTCCGGGTCCTCGGCCAGCGGGGAGAGACCGGCCGCCGTGAGGCTCGCCGCACCGGCGGGCACGTGATGACTGGTGCACACCCCCACCAGCACACCGTCCCGGGTGAGGACGCCGGCCCCCGACACGCCCTGCCAGGGGGATCCGCCCGCCTGGCGGGGGGCGGGACTGTCGAGCGAGAGCTCCATCTCGTGGCTGCCGAGGAAGGACCCGAGGAGGATGGAACCGGTCATCTGCCGGGTGACCGGCACGTCCCCGCGGACCGCGAAGTCGGGGAATCCGACCGCGACGAACGGGAGGGACCCCACGGCCGGAGGCACGACACCCCAGCGGACCGGGGGAATCGGATCGGCTCCGTCACCCAGGACCAGCAGGGCGAGATCCACCGCCGGGTTCCGGTGCCGGAACACCGCCTCGACACCGACCCGCCTCCCGGACTGCCCGGGCAGCCGCACCTCGTGGACGGCTTCGCGGCGGGTGAATCCGTGACCGGCGCAGATGGCCAGTCGGGGAGCCAGCAGAAAACCGGTCGCCGCGAAGCGAGGGGTGCCGTCGGAGTCCCGGCGGACCACCATGGCGACCCGCTCCAGACCCTCCTGCGCGTCCCTCACCTCCGGCCCTCCCGGGATCCGCTCCGGCCCGCCGGCTCACTCACGGCGCTCAGTCCTCCAGCCGTGCCCCACGCGCAGAATCCGTGAGTACGGAGCCGCCGTCGGCCGTCTCCGCCGTGAGCTCCAGCGAGACGGTGTGCGTGGTCGACGTGGCCTCGGACGCCTTGCCGTCGGCGCTCAGCACCCAGAACTTGACGCCGCCGCCGGCCTCCGCCGACGCCGTCACGGCGACCTGCATGTCCAGCTTCACGGACTGCACACGAAGCCGTACGGGGTGGCCCTCGCCCTCCGTCATGGCCCTCGACAGCTCCCCGCGCAGGGCCTTGATGGTGTCCGCCAGACCGATCTCCACGAGTTCCCCCTGTTCCCGCCCGCTTCCCGGAACAGCCGTAGGAGCGGCGACAGCTGCGGGGACGGACCGTATGAGGTGCTCATGGTAGAGGTTCACCCGAAGATCATCTACTCGACCTCGGGCGCGCTGCTGGAGCGCTCCGGCGGGCCCGGGCGCGGCGCGGCGCCGCCGGCGCCGGCGGGGGGGGGGGCCCGGGGGGGGGTTTTCACGGGCGGGGGGGGGGGGGGGGCGCGGC
>NZ_JBHWFF010000007.1:188434-200838 GCF_042733785.1 Streptomyces sp. NPDC059695
AAGTGCGGCCCCCCAGTGTTCTCTCGTGTGGGGCGGTGGTGTAGTCCTCGGGGTGGGCGCAGCCGGGGCGCGGGGGCGGCACCCCCCGGCCGGCGCTCGGGCAGGGCGGGTCAGCCGGTGCGGATGAGACCGGCGGTGGCGGTGGCGGCTTCCAGGGCGGGGGTGCCGGTGAAGGCTGCGGTGTAGCCGAGGTGGAGGAGGACGGCGACCACGGGGCAGGGGCCGGCGCAGGTCGCGATGCCCGACGCGTTCGTGGTGGCGCTGCACACGGTGGTCGCGCCGACGGCGAACTTCACGGTGGCGCCGCTGACGGGCTTGCCGGTCGTGGTGTCGGTGAGGGTGGCCGACAGGTTCAGGTTGATGCTCAGCTGGCCGGGGGCCAGGGAGAACAGCAGGGGTGCGGCGGTGAGTCTCGTGGTGTCCCGGGTGTACGTGTAGCGGTCGGCCGGGCTGTTCCCGGAGGGGGTGGTGACGCTGACGTCGGCCGGCCCGGCGGCGGTGGCGGCCGGGGCGGTCGCGGTGATCCGGGTGTCACTGCGGACGGTGAACGAGGCGGCCGGGACGGCGCCGAAGGCTACGGCGGTCGCGCCGGTGAAGCCGGTGCCGATGATGGTCACGGCGGTGCCGCCGGAGACCGGGCCCTTGGCGGGGGTGACGCCGGTGATCGCCGGCGCGGAGGGCTGGTAGGTGTAGCTCCCCGCGGTGACGGTCCTGCCCTTGGCGGTCAGTGCGACGCCGACGGTGCCGGGCGTGTGGGCGGGGGCGGTCGCGGTGACGGTGGTGTCGTCGACCACGGTGACGCCACTGGCGGGGGTGCCGTCGAAGGTGACGGCGGTGGTGCCGGTCAGGCGGCTGCCGGTCAGGGTGACGGTGGTGCCGCCCGTGGCCGGGCCGTGGTCCGGGGCGATGGCGGTGACGGCGGGCGGTACGGCCTTGCCCATGGCCAGGCCCCAGGGGCGGGAACCGGTGGGGACGGTCGCGGTGACCGTGAGCGTCGCGGTGTCGATCACCGACACGGTGTTGACGAAGGTGTTGGTGGCGTACACACGGGTGCCGTCCGGGTCGGCCAGCACGCCGCTGGTCCCCGCGCCGGTCGGGACCGTGGCGACGACCGTGTTGGTCGCCGTGTCCACGACGGAGACGGAGTCACCTCCCCGGTTCGCTGCGTAGACGAGCCTTCCGTCCGGTGAGACGGCCACGTTCTGCGGCAGGCTGCCGACGGGCACGGTCGCGCTGACGGTGGCGGTGGCGGTGTCGATCACCGAGAGGCGGTTGTCGTTGTAGTCGGCGACGTAGACGTGGGTACCGTCGGGGCTGACCGCCAGTCCGGCCGCGTTCCCCACGGGGACGGTGGCGGTGACGGCGTTGCTCACCGTGTCGATCACCGACACCGTCTTGCTGGAGAAATGCCCGACGTAGAGCCTTCCGCCGTCCGGGGACAGGGCGAGGATGTCCGGGAAGCCGTCGGCCGCGATGGTGGCGGTCACCGCGAGGGAGGACGTGTCGATGACGTCGACACCGGCGGGGCTGTCCGTGTGGACCACGTACGCCCGCCCACCGTCCGGAGAGATGGCCACCGACTGGGGCGTGCGCCCCACCGCGACGGCGGCGACGACGGAGTTGGTCGCGGTGTCGATCACCGAGACCGAGTCGCTGGCGCCGTTCGCCACCCATGCCTGGGAGCCGTCCGGTGTGATCGCCATGCCCGTCGGCGCGCTGCCGACGTCGATGGTGGCCACCGTCGAACCGGTCAACGGGTCGATGGCGCTCACCGACCCCGCACCGGCGTTGGAGACGTACAGCAGCTGCCCCGCTCCGGCCGCGTCCGCCGGTCCGGCGGGAAACGTCGCGCCGACAACGCCGAGCAGGGCACCGGCCAGTGTCGCGGCTGTCGCGCGCCGTAAGCGGTGCGGAGCTCTGTCGCGTAGGTGAGGCCTGTCGATCGTGAATGCCATGAGCTACGCCTCTCGGATGAGTGACCAGACGTCCATGTTTCCGCTGTCAACTCATGTTATTCACAGGTTTTTTGATGAACTCTCACATGTTTCATTGTTGCCAGATCGACTCGGTAATTGATCTTTTTTGATCGGCATGGATCGGCGCGTCGGGTGTGCGCCTGCGGGAACGCACAGCTCCGGCGGACTGGACTGGACTGGACTGGACTGGAACTGCTTTATGGCAGCTGGGAGGAAAGGGCTTGGACCATGTCGGCAACGACAGACGCCCGCCCTTCGTCCTCGGGGTGAGGAGGAAAGGCGGGCGCGCGTGCGTGCGTGGCGGGGCTCATCGGCGAGCGGGGCGGGCTCCGCAATCGAGGCGAGAGCCGCACCCGATGCGGTCTCGCCGGGCTGCCCTACCTGTGGATCACGCGTGACCCACGTCCCCCGTGGTCAGCCGCGCGGGCTCAGTAGCCGGTGACGTAGGTCCAGTCGCCGTTCTGGGAGTAGGGGACGGCGACGTGGGTTCCCCAGCTGTAGCTGTTCTGGCAGTTGTAGCTGTTGTACGACTTGACCGTGAGGTCGCCTCGCCACCACCAGCCGGAAATGTAGGTGGTGCTGCCCGAGTTGATGTTGAAGCAGCCCAGGCTCTCCTCGCCGTTGTGGTTGTATCCGTAGAGCTCGATCGAGTGCCGGAGACCGGGCGTGGCGTGGTCCGTGAAGGCGATCTGCTGCCCGCTGGAGCCGGCGGAGGCCGTGCCCGCGCCCGCGAGGACTCCGGTGGCGGCCAGGGCGAGGCTGCCGGCGGCCACGGCGGCGCGTGCGGCGATGTTCTTGGACATAGGAAGATGTCCCCCGTTCGGTCGATGGATCGTGTACTCGGAGAACTTGTCGATCTCCGAACGTTTCATGATCAGGTTAGTTCTGCGCATCAACGGTTTAACAACAGCGCATCAACGAAGAATTGGGGTCCGGATCGCGTACAGGTTGAGCGGGCTTGGCGAGCGGGACCGGGTGGTCGATGCCGGTCACGTCCTCGACACCTGCGGGACCCCGCCCCTCCGTGATCTGCACGGATGCTCGACCTGGTCGTCAACTCCAGGTTCCCGGGTGGGTTGTCGCCGCGATCGGCAGGGACCTCCGAGGCCGCCATGCCCATCTGTTCCGTGGCGTTGACGAGCCCCGGTCGTAGGAGAGCGGGACGAAGAAGCGCTGACGTCTGGTCAGAGCTCGTACGGGTAAAGAGCGATCTTGTCGCGCTCGATGAAGAGCTCGACCCACGTGCCGTCAACACCATCAGGGAGAGGAGCAGCGAGGTCCAGCAGGATCTGGGTGCCGTCGAGGTCCATCACGGCCGCGCCGTCCACTGTGAGGCTCATCCGACCGCACAGGACGACGCAGTGCCCGCCGGGTCGGACTCCCGGTCCGACGCCGACGGCCGGTTTCGCGTTCCACCCCCAGGCGATGTCCTCGTCGACCGTCCACTCGACGTGGTACGAGCCCGGCTTCGCGGCTTGGTCTCCGCACCAGCGGACCGCTGTTCCTCCGAACGGTGTTCGGATCTGGGCCAGCCAGGGAGTCGAAGGAAACTTCGAGACCTTCACCAGTTCGACCAGCATCGTTCGATCATGCAGCATCAGGGCTGCCAACCGGACCCGGGGCGGGCTGAGGAGCGCGTTCTCTTCCCCGTATGGCGGTGGTGGTTGCTTCCCGTACACGCCGGCGGCGACGTGTGGGTGGCGGACCCTGAAGCGCAGGGAAGGCGTAGGATGCACGGGAGCTCGACGGCTCGCGGAAATACGGATGACCTGTCACGCCCCTCGTCCCTACTCTGCCGCCATGGAACACGGACCGGTTCTTCTGAACGTCATCGACGTCGAGGCCACCTGCTGGGAGGGGCAGCCGCCGCCCGGCGCGGTGAGCGAGATCATCGAGATCGGCCTCACTGTCGTGGATCTGACGGCCCGACGACGTGTGGATCGGCATCGGATCCTCGTGCGGCCCGAGCGCTCCGAGGTGAGTGATTTCTGCACCGAGCTGACCGGGCTCACGGCGGCCGAGGTCGGTGGCGGCGTCGGATTCGCCGAGGCGTGCCGGATCCTCGCCGACGCCCATGACGCGCGCAGCCGCCCCTGGGCGAGCTGGGGAGACTACGACCGCAAGCAGTTCGAACGGCAGTGCCGCGCTGCCGGCACGTCCTACCCGTTCGGGCGGCCGGCCGATCAGACGCACACCAACGCCAAGGCCGTGTTCACGGAGGCGTACGGCCTGCGCAAACGGCCCGGCATGGCAGGTGCCCTGCAGCTCGCGGGGCTCCCGCTGGAGGGCCGCCACCACCGGGGCGAGGACGACGCGTGGAACATCGCCGCCCTCGTGCTGGACCTTGTGGAGCGCGGGGCCTGGACGGCCTCGGGGACTAGTCTTTCGTCGACACCGTACTGAGGGCGCGGACCCTGCTGGTGAAGGTGGCAGGTGAACGTGGGCGCCACTCATGCTCTGCGCTCCATGGGGCCGCGCATCTGTCGGCTGGGTGGCCCCACGATGGCGAGCGTACGGCCGTCGGCACACGTGCCCCCCTGCGCGGAGCGGCGGAAGCCGACCCGTGAACGGAATGCGCGGGTTTCCAACGGCGATGATCTCGTGCAGCTCGCACAGCGCGGACGGTATGAAGCAGGGCCGTAGGCCGGGACGGACCTCCGCAAGGACGTTGGCACCGGCGGCTGGTGATCTTGCCGGGTTGGCGGTCGTGGCCCCCTACCAGTTCGTCGAGGTCGCCACGTAGGTGCACGCCTACTCCACGAAGAGCAAGAGCTCATCGGCGCCCGCGGCCGCACGCATCCCGGCCGCCGGCGCCCACGACATCGCCCCGCGCAGGCCGACGATCGCGGCCCACTGCCTTGGACTGGCGCTCGAGCGCCCCACCAGACCTCGCCCAGCGGCCCCGCTTCCCCGCGCAGCGCACACGCGTCCCCGGCCAGGCCGACCCCGCATAGCTCCTCGTCCAACAGGTCCTCACCGCGCTCAGCGCCGGACTCGGTCTCCCCGTCCCGCAGGCCTATGCGCAGTGCGCCGCGGCCCGCCTCACGGCGGCAGAACGCTGCTGTCAGGCCTCAGCGGCACGCTCGTATCCGGTCCGGTCGGCAGCCCGGGGCCGCTCGCCCTCAGCGCGCTCTCGACGAGGGGCCTCGGTTCACGGCCCGCGCCAGATGTTGGCGAAGGCGGCGTTCTCGATGGTCCGTCGCTGGCGGACGGCCTCCAGTTCCATGATCGCGTCGTGGACGGCGGCGACCACGGCCGTGGCGGCCTCGTCGTCGAGACCCGGCTCCGCGTCGGAGTCGGATGGTCCGCCGTCGATGCCGACGGCCGAGGCGAGCGCGACCAGGACGGGTTCCCCGCGTTCCCAGCGGTCGACCGCTTCGTGGCGGGCCGCAGTGTCGACGGGTTCCACCCGTCGCGCGCCGAGCGACAAGCGGCCCCCTCGCTTCCGCGCGAGCTCTCCGTCCGTCTCCAGCGCGCTCTGGTAGGTGGCCGAGAGGTCCCTGCCCCGGCGCCACAGCCAGTCCTCGATGCCTTCGTACGGCGTCGTCCGGACGATCCCGGCGGACGCCTCGCCGAGGAGGATGTCGTCAGGAGCCCACGCCTCTCCAGGCACCACGCGGTCGCCGTCCGTGGTCACGTGTCCGGCATCGAGGAGGTCGATCAGCTCGGCCCCCGCGAGGGCGAGCGACAGGTCCCCCTGCCCGACGGGTGGCTCCTGCCCGGATCCCATCGCGATGATGAACAGGTCCTTCGCCGTGCTCATGCGGCTCCCCTCGCAGACGTCGACGTGCGCGCGCCCCGCCCCGCCCGGCCGTGGAGCCGTCGCGGCGGTGACACGCTGCCCCTGCCAGTATCGTCCAGCCGGCGAGTCCGCGGCACTCCTCCTGCGCCGCGGCGGCCGGGTCACGCGATCCGGGAGGCGGAGCAGCCGAAGGGCCGCGCCCTGTGCAGGGCGCGGCCGTACGAGATCGGATCGGGGTCGGCGAGCTGCTCGGGGTCAGGACTCCTTCGTCAGGATGCAGAGAAGGGAGCAGGCCACGGCCGAGGACGCCGCGCTGGTGGTCGGGGGAGTGCCGGGGGGTGCGTTCAGCCCGGAGAAGGTGGCTGATGCCGTGTTCTTGAGCGGCAGGGCCAGCAGGAAGGAGCTGCAGTAGACCTGCCTGCTGGCGCCGACCGCGAGGTCGAAGGTTCCCGCCGCTGTCTGGCATGCGTGGGTGGTGGGGTCGTTGACCGTCACCCCGGTCGCTGCGACGGGACCCGTGTTCGTCACGGTGATCCGCCAGTACGCGGTGCCGAGCAGTTGCAGGAGGCCCACGGGGCTCTTCTTGGCCCAGGGACCCGCGCCGCCCGGTCCGCACGCGTGTGGGTTCGAGACGGTGCAGATCTCCTTGTTGACCGTCACCGCGGGCTTGCACTGCGCTCCGGGTGCAACGGCGAGGTCGACCGTGTTGGAGGTCAGGGATCCGGACCCGTCGGTCGCGGTCGCGGTGTCGGAGACCTGCGTGACCGCGCAGTCCGCCTCGACGACCGTGCGCACGCAGACCTGCGGCGCGTCGCCCTGATAGCTCGTGACCAGGGACGGGTGGTTGGTGGCGGTGAAGTCGGCCGCGCTGTTCAGGACGAGCTGGACGGTGACGGTGATCGCCGGATGGTCGGCGGCGGAGATGCCGCTGAGGTCGACGGTGCCGGACGGGGTCAGGGCGGGCGCGGCGAGGACGGTTCCGTCCGGGGCGGTGACCGCGACGGCCGACGCGGCGAGGTCGACGTGGGTGAGGTCGATGGCTTCGAGTCGCGCCTCGGTGTACCCCTGGACGTGGCCGGAAGAGCCGTCGCAGTAGAAGTCGGACGGCTTCAGGGTGACGGACGCACCGCTGTGCACGCACGGAGTGGCCCCCGTGCCGGGGTCGACGGAGAAGAGGATGCCCGCGTCGCCGAGGGCGATCAGGCAGCGGGTGGTGGCGTCGTAGGTGTAGCCGTAGTCACGGGTCGCGCCGCCGCCCACGCCCGGATGGGTGGCGGTGGCCGGGAACCCGGCGCACGACTGCGCCGTGGTCCAGCTGTAGCACAGGGTCGCGCCGGGGACGGGCCCGCCCCAGACGGGGAAGTAGCTGCGGGTGTCGTCGGCGGTGGTGACGACCTCGGGGTTGAAGACGAGGACGCCGTTGCCCACGGTGCCGAGCCCGGTGGCCGGTGCGGCGAGCGGTGCGCCGTCGATCCCGTAGCACGTGGTCAGCGGCGATCCGCTGTTGCTGGTCGCGGTGCACACGCCGTTGGCCGCGCCGGAGGAGGTGTAGGAGGTGAACGCGTTGTACGTGTAGTGGGCGGCGCTGGGGCCGGCCGGGTGCGCGGTCTCCCACCCGGAGCAGACCGTGGCTGTGCCCGGGTCGAAGCAGCCCAGGGCGGGCGCGGCGGCGAGGGTGGACCCGCTGGTCTGGGGCGATGAGGAGACGAAGACCTTGCCACCGGCTGTGGTCATGCCGCCGAGGTAGAGCGAGCCCGTCGCACCGGGCAGGTCGTGGTTGGGCCGCACGACGGGGGCGTACGGCTGTCCGGCGCAGGGCGTGCGGCTCGCGATCTCCAGGCAGAGCACCTGGCCGGTGCTGGCGACGCCGTACAGGTTGCCGCCCTCCGCGACGAGACCGGCCATGCCGTTGGCGCTGGACGGAGTGCCGCCGGTGGCCCGCAGGGCGAAGAACCCGCAGTTGGCGCGGGCGCCGAGGTCCAGGCATCCGACGCCGAGGGCGGCCGCCGTCACAGCGGGGTAGTAGAGCACGCCGGGCCGGCCGGGGTCGAGCACGTACTGGGGTGTCAGGGTGCTGCTGATGTTGCCGGTGCTGCCGGAGCCGAGGGGGCCCGGGGTGGTGTTGAGGGGGCGAGGCCACGGGCCGCCCGCACAGGGCTGGCCGGTCGACAGGTTGCTGCACACGGCCTGCGGCGCGGCGGGGCCGGTGTGGTGGTACATGTTCCACGCCTCGACGTCACCGTCGTCGGTGCGATGCAGCACCGGGGTGAAGCCGTCGCCGCCGGTGGACTGGGCGGTGGGCCGCACCGGCGGCAGGAGGGGGCCGGCATGGGAGGTGCCGCCGGGACGGGCCGCGGGATGGCTCGCGCGTACGGCGCGGGTCGCGGTGCCCGGGTCGCTGTCGGTGAAGGTCGTCCCGTCGGTGGACCATCCGGGAGTCCACCCCGGCGGCACCTTGAGGGAGCCGGGGACGTAGGTCTGGGAGGTGCCGGCGCCGGCGATGGGGTCGGTGATGACGGCGGGAGCCGGGGCCCCCGGAGCGGCGTTGGCGTAACTGACCGTCCAGTTGACGGTGGAGCCGTGGTCCACCGGGATTCGGCCGGGTTCGGTCACGTTCTGAGCGGTCTTCACCAGGGACGAAGCGGTCTTCACCGGGGTCGACGCGTCGACGGCCTCCGAGGGAGCCGGTTCAGAGGCAGTCGACGTGGCGGCGAAGCCTCCCGTGGCGGTCAGCGCGAGGGCGGTCAGCACGGCGGCCGCTGTGGTGCGCAGCGGCCGCCTGGATCGGTATGCGGGCACGGGACGGGACATAGGCTTCCCATTCTGTGTCGTGGAGCGCGTACCAACGGACGTGCAGGGCAGGTGCACGCAGACGCATACCGTAAGGGTGCAGTTTCACCCCGTCACTGGTTTTGGTGAAGGCAGACATGTTGCGACGGGAAGTGCGCGCTAAGTGCCTGTAGATGGAAGCTTGTTGTAGGTATGGCTTCTCGAACCTTCACGATCGAGTGCTGATTCTGTCCGGTGGCCGGTCCGGGTTTACGGGCGACGCGGGCGCGGCAGCACCGTACGACCGCAGGCGGCCTGTCGCCGAGTGACAGCGCCGCGGCCCACTCCGGCGCGTTGTCATCGAGGCCCATGACGTAGACGCCTGCCTCGGCGGCGAGCGGGCGCTGGGCACCGGGGCAGGTCGCGCAGCAACAGCGCTACAGAGAACATGCCGTGTCTGAAGGGGACTTGAGCGGGCACACGCACACCATGACCGCTACCAAGACCGCCCTCCTCGTTCTCGACAGCACCGATCCAGAACCTCTGGCCCGCTTCTACGCCGAGCTGCTCGGTGCCACCGTCGAGCCGAGCCCCGGCCACCCCGAACTGCTGCTGATCTCCGGGGCGGACGGCATCGTCCTGGGTATCCACCACGACGCCGGACACGCCCCGCCCAGCTGGCCCCGTCCCGACGACTCCCAGCAGTCCCACGTGTGGATCGTGGTGGCTCCGGACGCCCTCGACGAGGCCGAACGCGACGCGATCTCTCTGGGAGCCCGTCCCCTGGATGCCGAGAGGAACGGAACCAGGACGGACCGGCGCACCGATGTACGCCGGTTCATGGATCCGGCCGGGCACACCTTCGTACTGGCCCCCGTGGGCGGCCTTCCCACGTGACGCCGGGCGCCGGGCCCCGGCTCCGTGACGGTCCTGGAGAAGGTCCGCGTGCTACGACAAACTCCCCGTCCGCTACGAGACGACCGTCATGGTCGCTGCCCATCAGCGAGTGGCCGTGACCCTTTGGCCATCACGCGGTGGGATCCACGTTCCACACTGCGGGCAGGTCGCCGCCGCAGAAGACGCAGACGAAGTCGTCCTCGCGCACGATGTTGTGCTCCTGGCACTCGGGGCACCGGCGGAACACCACCTCGTGGGTGAAGCGGGTGGGTCGCCGGAGCTCTGCAGCGTCGAGAGCGCGGGCGACCTCCGCCCAGGAGGTGACGTCTGGGCAGTACCCGGTGGACTGGTTGCTGACCTCGATCACGGTCCACCGTTCTGCCTCGCTCATGAAGCGGATCTCGCCGGCACCCAGAACCATGTCTGGCACACGCCCTGGACCTGACTCCGCCCTTGCCGCGGCGGGGTGGGCGGCTGAGTGGAGCCCGGTTGTACGCGACCAGTCAGCGATCGGCCGCGGTGACGCCACGCGCAGTGGCGATCCACGAGATCTCGTGGCGATTGTCGGTGATCTGCCCGAAGGCGCGGGCCGCCTGGGCCGCGGTCGGCCGGCTCCTGTCCCTCGAAGGGGTGGACAGCAGAACCGACATGGCGGCCGAGAGCGTCTTGAGGGCCATGTAGGGCGCGACCCGGGAGGACCCCCAGTCGAGCGGTTCCCCTCGCTCGATGGTCCGCCGGACGACCTTGAACGCCTGGCGCACACCGCCGAGCAGGTCGATCTCGCCCGTGCTCAAGAGCCGCTCGGCACTCAGCTTGGCCATGAGCGCTTCGATCGCTCCCTCGGCGGCGGTCGCGCGTTCGAGGCAGCTCCAGCCGCTGTGCTCGGGTGTGGTGACGGGTGTGTGATGGCTCGTCAGGGCGTTCCAGGTCTTCCAGATCGCGACGAACTCGCCGTACAGCCGCTGAAACTCCTGGGCGGCGGAGAGCCCCCTCTCGCGCTGCATCTTGACCTGGTCCCAGCGGTCGGTGACTCGGGTCGTGACCAGCCAGCCTCCGCCGAGGGTGGCTGCCACCGCGAGAAGGGGGGCACCTATCGACTCGATGATCGACATGCTTCTCCTGAAACGGGGCCTCGGGAGACTCATTGAATCGTGCCGAGCCACGCGGGGAAACAGGGCGGACAGCCCACGAACACGCTCCGTCGAGCCGTGCAGCGACGGGGACGGGGGTACCCGCGTATTCCCCTGGCCTCTCTCGATGCCGGCGGGGCGAGACGCCCTCGGTGAGAACCAGGCCGTGGTGTCAACGGCCGCTGACATTGCATCGGCCTGAACCAGGCGACCTCTGGGCTGCAGCCGATCGACTACAAGGACTGACGCTGCTCCATGCGCCGGGCAGCCTTCGGTCCGCCTCGAATCCCGTAGGCCGCGCCGACCCATCCGCCCCGGACCTCACCGCCTCAGACGAAGGGCGCCGAGGCCCGGCCGCAGCCGTCGTATGGCCATCGAAGATCGGTGGGCCACTAGATGGTTCGTACACGACGAGGGTGACGTCGGGTCCCGACCGCTTCCGCAGGGTCGGCGATCGGGGCCGGCGCCGCCTGCGGAATGGGGGGCCGCAGGCGGCGCGTCAGCCACCTTTTACCGCGGCCGCCCACGAGTGGGGGTCCGTAGACGGCGGCGCGGCTGCTCGTCTGCCCGAAATTCCGCGGGTCACACATCATGCTTTCGGAGCTGCGGCACGCGAGAGCCGGTAACAGGGGTCAGGGTCCGGTGCACCCTCGCAACGCTTCAGCGCTGTCCGCCGGTACCTCGGGGAAGGGAGCGAGTCCGAGCAGAGCCGTCACCGCTTGCGCTGTGCAGCGGTGCCACCGGCGAGCGTCACGCAGCATGGTGTGGCCGCCTCTGGGCATCGTGATGCCCACGACGTGGGCCCCTGCGGTGCGGGCGTGAGCGAGGAAGGCCCAGGTGTCCGCGGCAGAGGTGACCGAGTCGGCCTCGTCGTGGAGCGCGACGACCGTGCGCCCGAGCAGGTGCGCCGTGGGCTCGCCCGGCGGACACCAGGGGGCGAGTGCGACGACGCCCACGACACCAGGCCCGGCCGCGGCGCGCAGCGCGGCCCGACCGCCGAGGGAGTGGCCGACCAGGACGACGGGCACGGAGCCGGTCAGCGCGCGCAGCTCCTCCAGGGCACGTCCGGTGTCGGTGACGGGATGAGCGTCGTCGCCGTTCCAGCCGCGGTGCCGGTAGCGGACGTGAGCGACGAGGACTCCCTCGCGTTCCGTGGCGCGCGCGATCGCGGAGGCGAAGGGCCGCATCCGCCACCCGGGCAGGTTCACCCGGGACAGCGGCCGTAGATCGTCCGCGCGGCCCCCTTGCAGGACGAGGACCGCGGCCCTTGCCCGGGAAGGCGGTGTTCCGGTGGAGAGGGGGACGAGAGCCGATCGGTGCATGTGATGCGCCTTCGCTGCTGGCTTGGTCATTCGCTACTGAGGGGCCGGGGAAGCGTTCCTGGGCGAGCGGCCCGCGAAGCGTTGCAGGGCGGGGTGGCCGGCAGGGAGAAGCCGCTGGTACGAGTGCGGTAGGCCGGGCATCCGGGACAGTCGTGCATCTCCTTCCCCAGGAGGCGCTGCTACTGACGGTGAGCAGCGGGGGTAGCAGGGTCGGGGAGACGAAGGATGTACGTGACCCTGCCGTGCGGAGCGGCCGCGCAGCCGAGCCGCCGCAGACTCCACCAGTCAAGCCTGCCCCTGAAGTGCTTGAGGTGTCGAGGAGGAGCGGTGCGCCGCGCCGCGTCGGCCAGGGCGACGCCAGGCGGCCCCCTGGCAGCCGGGCGGCTCACCTGGGCCGGATACTGCATCCCCGCATCCCCTGTCAGGCTCATACGCGGGGCCGTCCGGGCAGGTCAGGTCGTCCGAGGCGGCACGTCGCCCGCCCCGGACGACCGTACCCGAGCCGCCCCGACACGCGCACCGAGCAAACAAGGTGTTGTCGGTGGACGGTCCCCCGGTCGCACGGCCG
>NZ_JBHWFF010000007.1:200848-206170 GCF_042733785.1 Streptomyces sp. NPDC059695
GGGGCGGTCACCCCCTCCCCCCCCCCCCGGGCCGGTCTCTCGGGGGGGGCGGGGGGGTCGGGTGGGGCCTCCGGGGGGGCCCGGCCCCCCCCCGCCCCCCCCCTGACCCGAGCCGCCCGGACACGCGCACCGAGCATCCATGTTCTGGTCGGTGGACGGACCGCCGGTCGCCCGTCGGCGGACACCTCCGGGGAGAGTGGCAAGCAGCCCGAGGCCGATCGGAACGCGCTGGTCGAGTGCGGCGAGGTGTGCTCCCCTCGGACTGGTGGCCGTCAGGCGGGCGGTCGGGGTCGAGGTATCGCATCTGGAGAGTGCACCGTCAGATGCTCGGCCGCAGGCGACGCGGTTCCGGAGGTTGGCGACCGATCGACCAGGCGCCGAACCTCGCCGGGGCGGTCGGCCCACCGGTCAGTCGGGTGGGTCCGTGTCGGTGAGCGGGGCCGAGGTTGTGCAGCGGGACCTCGGTCTCGTACAACGCGCTCCTGACCTGGAGCGTGTCTCTTTGATCGGTTGGTCTGTCTATCGGGTGTGTCTGTCCGATTAGTGATCGCTGATGCGATGTGGGACCGGATCGAGCTGTTGAACTCGGCTTGTTCCAGACCGCCCACAAACGGCTGATCAGGTGGGCTGTGGACGGCGCCTGGGAACGTATCGTCGCCGCGGTCCTGGCAGCGGCCGAGGGTGCTGACGACATCGGCTGGACCGTGTCGGTGGACTCCACCGCCCGCCGGGCTCACCAGCACGCCGCCGGCGCCAGGGGAAAGGGCCTCCAGGTCGGACCGAACCTGACGATCATGGGCTTGGACGCTCCCGCGGCGGCCTGAGCACGAAGGTCCACCTCGCCAGCGACAGCCTGGCACGCCCCTCGCCCTCTGCGTCACCGCAGGCCAGGCGGGCGACGCCCCATCCTTCAGGACCGTCATGGTCCGCATCCGTGTTCCGCGAAGCGGGCCGGGAAGACCGAGGAGCCGGCCCGATGCCGTCCTGGCGGACCGCGCGTACTCATCCCGCGCGACCCGAGACCACCTCCGTCGACGTGGAATCCGCGCTGTCGTCCCCTCGCCGCCGTCCTCATCTGGGCACGCCGATGACCGCGGAACAAGAACCTAGACCCGTTCCAGTGGGCGGTGAGGGAGCGGGGGGAGCTCGAACTGGATGGAATCGCCAGGGCGGACGGTCCCTCCACGGCGGACCACAGCCATGACGCCACACTTGAACGTGAACTCGCCGGACAAGGGGTCGATGGCGAAGACCTCACCGAGCAGGCCCTTGCGGAAGTCGTTGATCTTCGAGCATGGGTTGCGCAGTCCGGTCACCTCAAGTACTGCCTGCTTCCCGAGATGGAGCAGGGCGCCGGTAGGCAGGCCCAACAGGTCCGTCCCGCGTGTGGTGATGTTTTCGCCGAGCTGGCCCGCAGAGACCCGATAGCCCTTGAGCGCGAGTTCGTCGAAGAGTTCCTCGTGCATCAGGTGGACCTGGCGCAGGTTGGGCAGGTTCGGCTCGTAGGTCATGCGGAACTGGTGGCGGATCGTCTCACCTGCGTGAACGTCTCCTTCCACTCCGAGCCCCGTGAGCAGGCTGATGGAATCGCGATTGGGCTTGCTGAACGAGTACCCCTCGTTACGGCTGACTGCGGTCACCTGACCAGGCATCACGCCCTCCACCTGTCGTCTGTCTGCGGAGGGTCGATCATAGAGGCGGTGGAGACGTTCACGGGGCCGAGGATGCGGCAGTTGGAACGGTTGCTGAAGGTGGTCCGGGAGCGGGGCGGGGAGGGTCCTGGTGGTGGCCGGCCGTGGTGTGTGCCGCTGGCGGACCGGGTGCTGCTGGTGGCCGTCTACCACCGCACGAACCTCACGATGCGGCAGCTTGCGCCGTTGTTCGGCTGCTCGCCCGTGACGGTGTGCCGGGTGATCACGCGGCTGCGGCCGCTGCTGGCGATCGAGCCGGCCATCCGCCCGGCCGAAGTGGTGGAGCGGTTGTGGATCGTGGACGGCACGCTGATCCCGGTCCGTGACTGGAAGAGCGGCGCGTCCTCGCGTGACTACCGGTTCTCGGCGAACGTGCAGGTCATCATCGATGCCGGCACCAAGCTGGTGGTCGCCGCGGCCCGGCCGGTGCCGGGCAACACCGCTGACGCGAGGGCGTGGCGGAACTCCGGCCTGGCCGAGAGCTGCGAAGGCGTGACCGTGCTGGCCGACGGCGCCTACATCAACACCGGGCTCGTCGGCCCGCACCGCAAACGTCCCGGACGAGCCCGCCGTCCCGGCGATGAGGAGGACAACGCCGAGCACCGCAGAGCCAGAGCCCGCGTCGAGCACGCCTTCGCCCGCATGAAGAACTACAAGATCCTCCGCGACTGCGGACCGGGGCCCAGGACCGCGTCCACCGGCTGCTGGATCGCGAAGGAGCGCGATGCCCCGGGCAACGTCCACGTCGCCGCCGAAGCCCTGTCCGCCGTGCCCTTGCCGGCCCGCCGCAACGGCCGGCTCCCCTCCAGGCGCAGGCGGAACGACAGCCGTATCGTCGCCCGCAGATTCGACAGCCGCTTCACCTGCCCGAAGGAGACGACCTCTCAGGAGGAGCCGCGGCGGGGCCGTTTGCCATCGCGCTCCCGGGCAAGACGGAGCCCATGAGAGGCATCGACTCCGTCATAAGAACCGTGGCCCACGTGCTCGCGGGCATCCTCGTCGTCTGGATCCTCATGGACCTGCTCGACGCCAACCGGGGCAACACTCTGGTCGGTTGGTTCCACTCCGCCGCCGACTGGCTCGCCGGCTGGTCGATCGGGCTCTTCGACGTCGCCGGGAACACCCTCCAGGTGATCCTCGACTACGGCATCGCCGCAGTCGTCTACGTCGTGATCGCGAACATCGTCGCCAGCAGGGCGTTCGCCCGGGCGTAGAGGCTGCGGCGAAGCCCCCGGCCCGCACTTCTCCGGTCGGGGGCTGGACTGCGCCGTAGGGGAGCGATCGTCCCGCCGTCGCGCATACGACATCTCGAGGCCGCAGATCCGGCAGGGGGCAAGCAGCCTGTGGGGCGTACGGGCAGCCCGGTTCGACTCTCCGGCACCAGAACATCGCCCCACCAGCCTTCTGGCCTCCTGGCCGGGCCCCTGACGTGAAGGGCTTGACGCGGCTTGCTCCGCGCGGTGCCATGGGGTGGGGGAGGGGGCGCCCATGGCCGACGCACACAACGACGACGAGATCCGGAGTGCCGAGGCGGACGGTGTCCGGCCGGATCGCCCGCAGGGCACACACGAACCATCGGCCGCGGACCATGTCTGGGTGGCCGTTCTCGTCGTGATCATCGTGGTGCTCGTCCTGGTCGGCATCCTGTCGCACATCGACCTGAACGACAGCGGTTCCCCCACCCAGGACTGGAATACCGTCTGGCACTGAGCTTCTCCTGCGCCCCGGGAACCCCGTCCTTCAGCGGTTGACCGAAGGGCGCGCCCAAACGCTCCCGAGCGCCCAGGGCGGGGAGGAGCCGACGCGCCGACGCTGAGCGGGGCTACCGCTCCGGCGCCACGCCGACATTGCTCTGCCGCCCGGGCATCGCACAGGACCGGCCGGGCGCCCCTCGGTGCCTCACAGCACCAGGCGGCCGATCTCCTGCGGGTCGAGGCCGGTCAGGCGGGCGATGCGGGGCGCGGGGATGCCCGCGGTGAGCGCCCGGTGGACAAGGCCCTCCCAGTCCTGTGTGGTCTCCCGGAACTGCAGGAGCTCCGTCTCCATGTCGGTGACCGACCGCGGCGCGCACGCCTGCTCCACGCGCACCGTCTCGTCGGGGCTCAGCGGGATCGGCAGCTGTTCGGCACTCTCGGGGATGAACTCCGCAGCGTCGAAGGGCACGATTCTGACCTCCTCCGAGGATGCGGAGACGCCGTGGGCCTGGAGCCAGCCGTGCACAGCGGGGGTCTCGGAGCACTCCAGATCGCCGACTGCGGCCAGAGCCGCACCGAGCCGCGGGTGTCGTTCGGGCAGGAGGAACAGAAACGCGTCATCTGCCATCGCGTGGAATTCGCCTTCGCTCGTGGAGGTCTGGCCCCTGATGCTAGCGCTGCCCGTGCCGCCGCCGGGACCACGGCCGCCGGCAGCGGGCAGCCAGAGGCTCGGTGAGGGAGTGGAAGGCAGGGCGGACCGACCGACGGTGATCGGCTTGGCGGGGAGTGGAGCACTGCCTGGCGCCACGTCAGCTCTGGCCGGGGCCGCGGCTGCGGGGGTGCGGGCCTGCGCGGCGGCGCGGCTGGACGCGGACGGGGCAGGCCCCGAGGGGGAGAACCGTCGGGGGCGTGGACCGAACCTCACCGCTCCGAACGGCGGAGTGGACGCGACCGCGGACGCGGCCGAAGCCCACCCGCCCGAGGGTCGTGCCCGGACTTTCTCCACGGCCGGCGCCCCGTCGGCGCCGTTCCATGGCGATACCGGGGTAGCGTCCACGTATGGACCTTCGTACGACCGTGGAACGCGCCCAGCTCCTCAAGAAGTTGCACGCCGAGCACAAGCCGCTCGTGCTGCCGACCGTGTGGGACGTCTGGTCCGCACGTACGGCAGTCGCCGCAGGCTTCCCGGCGCTGACCGTGGGCAGCCATCCGCTCGCCGACTCCCGAGGGGCCGACGATCACGAAGGGCAGACCTTCGAGGAAGTGCTCGCCGCAGTCCGCCGCATCACCGCCTCGGTCGACGTCCCCGTGTCCGTGGACCTGGAAGCGGGCTACGGACAGCGGCCCGCCGATCTCGTCGCGGGACTGACCGAGGCCGGTGGCGTCGGGCTCAACCTGGAGGACACCGTCCACTCGGACGGCGGACGCATGCGCAGTACGCGGGAGCACGCCGACTTCATCGCCGGTCTGCGCGCGGCGGCCGACGACGCGGGAATCCCGGTGTGGGTCAACGGACGGACCGACCTGTTCCAGAACGCCGACGTGGCCGCCGACGTGCTGGACGAGGCGATCGAGCGGCTGAAGGCGATGGAGCAGGCCGGCGCCGACAGCGTCTACCCGGTGAGCATCCAGGACGACGACGACCTGCTCACCGCGGTGATCGGGGCCGTGGCCATTCCGGTGAACACCACAGCCCACCCGGTCAGACACGATCTCGCACGCTTCCGCCGCCTCGGCGTCGGACGGATCACCTATGGTCCCCTGCTGCAGTTCGCCATGGCGGACGCGATGAAGGAGATGCTCGCCCCCTGGGCCCCCTGACGGCCGCGGGGGGGGGGGGGCGCGCGGGGGGGGGGGGGGGGGGCCGGTCCGCGCGCGGCGGGGCCGCGCGCTCGGGGGCGCCCCCGCCCGCCCGCCGCCGCCCCCCGGGGCGCGGG